>JAVWKI010000162.1:0-1287 GCA_036638575.1 Anaerovoracaceae bacterium
AACAGGCAACTTCAGAGAGTTCATCATGGAACAAGTAAGATACACTTCCCTGTTAAAGGCATTCCCTGACCAGGCAGAAGAGCTTTTCCAGAAGAACGAAGAAGAAGCAATGGAACGTTACCACAGCTACAAGAAGTTAGCAGAGTAAGCGCAGCGAAGAGAGAAACAGAGCAAATAAGCTTTTTCTTATTCACATTTCATATACCAAAAAGCCGCAGCGAGGGCAACCTCGATGCGGCTTTTTGAATTTGTTAATACTCATCCAATTCATTTGGTTTTCCTGACCTTGGCAAGGGGTGAAGCTGCGGGTGCAGGCTTCATCCGCCTAAGCTGATTAGGTGTGGGTTTAGATTAGAACCAGCCTAGCTGGAAGAAGTTGCTGATTTGGCCAAGAAGAATGAAAAGCATTCCAATTGGTGCGACGATTTTGAGGCAGAACATGGAGAACTTTTCTGTTTTCCAACGCTTTCCATCTTGTGCAATTTCTTCTCTCATCCAATCTGCTTTTAGTTTCCAACCGATAATCAGGGACATGATCATTGCGCCTAGTGGCATCATGATTCCTTCAGATAATAGGTCAAAGAAGTCTAGCCAGATAAATCCGCCGATGTGCGGTAATGGGCCTTCTCCTAGACCGTCAACAGAAACCCAAATTGCTAAAGCGGCAATGAGTATACCCATAGAAAGGGTAATTGCTTTTCTGTTTACTGTTTTGTTTTTCGTCTGTTTGTGGTCGATAATTGCAGAAACAACTACTTCCAAAAGAGAAATGGAAGAAGTAATGGCTGCAATGAATACCAAGGTATACATGATGAAGCCGAAGAATGGCCCGGCAGCACCCATAGAATCAAATACCGCTTGAAGGGTGACAAATAGTAGTCCGGGACCCTGTGCAGGCTCCATACCCATAGCAAATACCGCAGGCATAGTGGCTAGTCCTGCCATTAAGGCAACAACTGTATCCGCAATGGGAATAATGATTGAATTCTTCTCAATGTTTTCCTTCTTTGGTAGGTAAGATCCATAAGTAATCATGATTCCCATACCAAGAGAAAGGGAGAAGAACATCTGGCCGCCAGCGGAAGCAAGAACGGATATCCAGCCGGTACCTTCAAATACTTCCCAGTTTGGTTTAAACATGAAGGCAAGACCTTCGGAAGCTCCCGGAAGGGTAACGCTTCGGACAATGACCAAAAGAAGCATAACGAATAGTGCAGGCATTGCAATTTTTGAGAAATTCTCAATTCCGCCTTTGACTCCGCCCATAACAATCAAAATGGTTAATGC
>JAVWKI010000162.1:1297-3986 GCA_036638575.1 Anaerovoracaceae bacterium
TCAAAGAGAATGCAGAAGTTGCAATAGGATCTGTATAAAATGCACTGAAGAAGGTAGCAGGATCTGCACCCTTTGCACCCCATCCGGCATTAAAAATAGAACCTAGATTTGCAACCGCATATTTTAAGCAATAACCACCCAGCATGCAGTAAAACGACATGATTAAAATCGGGCAGATAAAGGCCATATAACCTAAAACCGTATACTTCTTATTCAGTGTGTGGTAAGAAGCAATAATTCCTTTACCGGTACGCCGTCCAATAGCAAGCTCTCCTTGCATAATGACGAAACCAACAAGTACCGCCAAAATTAAATAAAGTAATAAAAAGGCGAAACCGCCGCCCATTCCCATTTTGTACGGGAATCCCCATAAATTTCCAAGACCTACGGCAGAGCCTACTGCAGCCATTAAAAAGCCAAAGCTACTCCCCCACTGTCCTTTGTGTTCGTTCATAAAATCCTCCTAAAACTATCTATAACTTAAATTGCTAAAAAACAACTTTTTTAATATACCAAAGGAAGTAGAATAAGTCAATGGAAACTGTGTGATGAACACAAAAACAGCAAACTGATTTTGTGCAAAAAAATAATTTGTGTATGGAGACCAAAAATACTATAATAAAGAAGAATTAATTGTGTGAAACGAGAAAGGGAGTATACATAAAAATGCATGAATATCCAATTACAGAACAGATTGTCAAAACAGCAGAAAAGCATTGCAGGGAAAATTCTGCTGCAAAAGTAAAAACCATAAATTTAGTGGTGGGAGAGTATTCCGGCTTTGTTCCCGAATCAATCCACATGTACTTTGACCTAATTGCTCAGGGCACCCTATGTGAGGGAGCGGAGATTAACATTACTAGAATTGAGCCAAAAATCAAATGCCCCGCTTGTGGAGAGCTATTTAAACGGGCACCCCTATCCTTTGCCTGCCCAAAATGTGGCGTAGATGGAGAACCTACAGAAATTGGCAAGGAATTTTATATTGAATCGATAGAGGTAGAGTGAAAAAACATAAAAAAGACGAAAAAGTAGAATAAAAATAAGAAAACCTATTGCGTAAATATACAAAAAGGTGTATTATTATAACAAGAGAGCGAATGAAACACGCACATAAAGTTAATAATGATGAAATTAGGAGGCTAATGATGAAGATGAGTATGAAAAAAATAAGTGTAATTTGCTTTGCACTAGTAATGGTATTTGCCATGGCAGCATGTGGTGGCAGCAAGGGCGAGGTTTACAAGGTGGCAATGGAGCCGACTTTCCCTCCATTTGATACAACAGACAAAGAAACAGGAAAACTTGCTGGCTTTGACGTAGATATGATGGAAGCAATTGCAAAGGACCAGGGCTTTACCATTGAATGGTCAGACATGGGATTTGACGGACTAATTCCAGCACTAAAGGCAGATAACATTGATATTATTGCATCAGGTATGTTTGCAAGTGAAGAAAGAGAAGCAGAAGTTGATTTTTCTGAAACTTACTATGATTCAGGCTTAGTTTTGGCAGTAAAGGAAAGTAACACAACAGTGAAGAGCGTTGCAGACCTAACTCCGGAAATGAAGGTTGGCGCACAGGTAGGAACCAGTGGTGCAGAAGAAGCACAGAAGCTAGCTAGCGAAGGCAAGATCAAGGAAGCAAAAATTTACAACGGTCTTGACGTAGCAGTAATGGACTTACAGAACGGAACAATCGACGGACTAGTTAACGATAAGCCGGTAACACAGACTTACATGAAGGAAAAACCAGGCGAAATCAAAATCGTAGGCGATAACATCAACGTAGAAGCATACGGAATTGCAGTTAAAGAAGGAAACAAAGAGTTACTGAAAAAGATCAACGACGGATTAAAGAACATCAAAGAAAACGGAGAATTCGACAAGATCTACAAGAAGTGGTTTGAATAAACTCAGCAGAAAAAGGGGCGCAAGTGGAAAATTATATTCAAGGAATTAAAGTTGCATTAAGCGGTGTGGGGACAACAGTCTCCATCACCGTTGTTGCGGTAATTATCGGAATCTGCATCGGCCTAGTCGTTGCAATTTGCAAGATCTCAAAGAAAAAACCATTGAGAATTATCGCTTCAATTTATGTAGAAATATTACGAGGTACGCCGATGTTGGTTCAAGCATTGATCCTATACAACGGCCTTCCTATGTTTTTGCAAAGCTTCGGCATCATGTTTAAATGGGAATATCCTATTGTTGCGGGCATGATCGTTTGCGGAGTAAACAGCTCTGCCTATGTTGCAGAAATTATTCGTTCAGGGCTTCAGGCAGTGGATAAGGGACAAACCGAAGCAGCCAGATCTCTGGGCATGTCCAATTTACAGACAATGAGATATGTCATCATTCCGCAGGCATTTAAAATTATTTTGCCGGCACTAGGAAACGAATTAATCACCTTAATCAAGGAAACCTCTGTCTTGTCGGTTATTTCTATTGTTGAAATTACAAGAAAAAGTATGCTGTGGTCCTCCGCAACCTTCCTTGCATGGCCGGCATATTTAGGAACTGCAGTCGTATACATGCTGCTGACAATTCCGCTTTCCAAGGCAGTAAATTTATTAGAAAGGAAAATGTCTACCGATGTTAAAAGTAAATAATTTAAAGAAAAGTTTCGGTGACTTGGAGGTACTGAAGGACATTAACCAGCACATCAATGAAGGTGAAGTGGTTTGTAT
>JAVWKI010000163.1:0-3969 GCA_036638575.1 Anaerovoracaceae bacterium
GAATCGCTTACTTTATGCCAAACAATCATAAGCCAAGCGAAGAAGAATTATGGGGCTAATATAAGCCAATAAATAAGCAATAGAAGTGATATACCCCACCCGGAAAACCGGGTGGGGTATTGTTTTGCCGCTCAAAGAATGTCGCCAGTTCATTGCCATAGCAAGTCAAAAGGCAACCCCATTATGGGATTGCCTATTTGAGAGGATGAGATATTTTATTTATGGAGATGGGTGTTGTTCATCTCTACAGTTGTCATTATAGGGCGATTATCTTAAATAAACCTTAAAGTAAAAAAATAATCAATTATTCCTCTATTCCTCTTCATCTCGATGATCGGGCGTCATCCCAATATCATTATTTAACACCCGCCCAAAAGAAATCGCTTTGTTTCCATATTTTTCTCTGATGCTATCTAGGGTTCTATCGATTTTCTCTGACTTTTCTCTGTCCTCGCTCAAAAAAGAAACCAAGCTCAGCTGTTCTTCTTCTGTCTCATCACAAAGATTAATGGCGGTAATGGTCAATAGTCTTATGGGCTTTTCCATATCCCAATGGCCTTGGATTAACTCCATTGCAGCGTTAATTAATTCTCCGGAAATATTGCTGGCGTAGGGAAGTTGTTTTTGACGGCTGATTACTTGAAACCCCGGATCCTTGATTTCAATTTTTATCCCGGAGGCCTTTAACTTTTCTTTTCGCAGTCTTGCTGCAATCTTATCTGAAAGGCCTACCACAGCAATACGAATATCCTCTTGTCCCAGTAGGTTGCGTTTAAAGGTAATTCCATTTCCAATGGATCTTGCCTTGCGTAGCTGGGAGAATTTTGCCACAGGCTCCATATCTCTTCCATTGGCATAATCATGAATTAAACTGCCTTGCTTCCCAAGAAGGGCAACAAGGAACGATTTTTCACATAAGGCCAGTGCGCCGATGGTGTGAATTCCTGACTTCTTTAGCTTTTCGGCAGAAACCTTTCCTACAAAAAATAACTGAGAAACCGGCAAAGGCCATAAAATATGTTTATAATTTTCTCGAGAAATTACCGTTGTGGCATCAGGTTTTTTGTATTCGCTACCCATCTTGGCAAAAATCTTGTTAAAGGAAACTCCGGCAGAAAGGGTTAGTCCGGTTTCCTTTTTTACGGTTTCACGAATGGCATCTGCAATGTCTTTCCCGCTACCAAACAGGTTCATGCTGGCGGTAACGTCTAGCCAAGATTCATCAATGCTAAAAGGCTCCACCATGTCAGTATAGCGATTATAAATTTCATTGATCACCTGACTATAATGCTTGTATTTGTGCATGTGGGGTGGAACACAGCAAAGATCTGGACATTTTTTTCTTGCTTGCCAAAGGGTTTCTGCCGTAGTAACGCCATATTCCTTTGCAATCTGATTTTTGGCCAAAATAATCCCGTGACGGTTATCAGGGTTTCCGCAAACTGCCATAGGGCGATGAATTAACTCTGGGTGATCTAGCAGCTCCACCGAGGCAAAAAAACCATTCATATCACAATGTAAAATTGTTCGATCCATTAATCCTCCTCCTCATAATAAGGAATAGAAAAATACAAGGTTGCCCCTTGTCCTTCATTATTTTTAGCAACAATTCTTCCGGAATGTTGGCCAATAATCTGCTGTGCAATAAACAGGCCCAGCCCTGAGTTTTTTCCCGTACCTCGTGGTGAAATTGCATTTTTTCCACGAAAACCGCGGTTAAACAGGTGGGGTAAATCCTCCGGAGGAATTCCATCCCCTGAATCGGTAATGGAAAAAACAACTTCCCCTGCAGGAACTGCACTATCTGGAGTGTTTAGGCGATCTTCCTTTGTTGGAATGCTTATGCAGCGAACCTGAATTAAGGAAAATTTAGGGGTATGGCGAATGGCATTATTGGTCATGTTGGAGATTACCTGTAAAATTCGCTGTTCATCTATAATCATCATTATATTCTCTTTTAGTTGACATTCCCCTTGGAAGAAATGTCCGGATTGCTCAATTTGGAATTTACATTGGGCAATCACATTATCAAAATATTTTTTTACGGAGGTTTCATAAAATTTATACTCTAACTCTTGAGAGGTAAAGGTAGATACGCGAATTAAATCTTCAAGCAAGGTGTTGAGCATTAAGGCCTTAGAATGCATCATTTTTAAATAGGTAGGGTACGCATCCTTGGGAACGATTTCATCCATTAAGCTTTCCGCATATCCCTGAATCAGCGTAATCGGAGTTCTGATTTCGTGGGAAATATTTTCAATCAGGTTTTTCTTTTCTTCTTCCGTTTCTGCTAGCTGAATCATCATTTCCCTCGGCTTGGTAATATCACGAAGAATCCCTTCCACTGCGGAAACATTGCCCAGAGGATCGATAATCGGTAGGCAATGAATTTCTACCCATTTCACCAAGCCTTCCTCTGAACGATAAGACAACACGTTGCTACAAGGCCTAAGAAGGGGCTGCTTAAAAATAGAAAAAATGGTTGAATCCCCATCCTCTGCGGTCAAAAACTCAAAGAAGGCCTCGGGATCCGCATAAAGTGTTTTTCTGGAGGTTCCAATTAGTTCACCAATAGAGCCACTGGCATATTCAAAGGAAAAGCTACGATAATCATAAAGGAACATACAGTCAGAGGAGTTTTCCACTAGCAAGCGAAAGCGAGAAGCTTGTTTTTGGTCTAAAAAGCGAAGCTTTTTGAAATGAATGATCATTAAGAGCAAAATCAACAGGGTAATAATAAAGATGCCGATAAAATACGTACCTATTGCAATTCCTCTGTGGGTGATGGTGAAACCAAAATGGTTAACAAATAGAGCCCACAAAATAATTAAAAAGCTTGCTCCAATTTTTTCCGGTAGGTTTTCTGTCCAGGAGTAGGAAATAAACATGCAGCCAGCCCCAATAAGCAAGGAAGAACTACAAATAATATTGGGAATGATCGCCATATTATAAATTTCTGGAAAAA
Organism: Anaerovoracaceae bacterium; assembly: GCA_036638575.1. Taxonomy (GTDB): domain Bacteria; phylum Bacillota; class Clostridia; order Peptostreptococcales; family Anaerovoracaceae; genus JAXGRD01. The sequence goes on from JAVWKI010000163.1 coordinate 2,966, forward strand.
TTCCCGAAAGACCAATAGAAATCAGTGACAGAATTACGACGCCCAACACAATTCTGGATAGCTTTGCCTGAAAGAAATGGAAGGTCCCTTTCAAAAATGAATAGGCGGCAATAACAATTACGGCTTGCCGTGTGGGCAAATAAAGCTCTGGATTAAATAGCTCTTGAAAGTTTAAGAAATCCACAAAAAAGAGGGTAAAGCAAAGAAACCAGCATTTCCCCCAAAGGCGCATATATTCTTTATCACTTTGTTTGGATAAGAAAAAAAATACAAAACTTAGGATAAGTGTGACACAGGCAGAAGATAGCATCGAATATCCGTAAATCATGGTTGTCGTTCTCCTTTTCATTTGCAACATCGATAATTTTATGATAGATTAAAAGTAAATAAAAGTAAATAGAGGATTATGATGAACGAAAAAAAACAATTTAACAAGTATAAGTGGCTAAATCTTTTGACCTTTTCTCTGATGTATAACTTTGTATATTTGGGAAGGTTTAACGTAAATAATTTACTTCCTCAGCTTCGTGAGGAATTTTTATTTACAGGAAAACAGGAGGAACTGCTGACCATCAGCGTATTTTTTTGCTATGCCTTTGGAAGTATAATTAATGGCTATTTGGCCGATCGCTATGGCGGAAAAAAAATTATCCTTATTGGTACGGTTGTTTCTATCTATGCAAATTTATTTATTACTACCATGAGCGGCTTCGGCGGGATCTTTCTCCTTTGGTCCGTCAATGGTTACTTCCAATCGATGATTTGGGTTGGAGGAATTTCCTTACTGTCCAAATGGTGGAATACGGGAGAACGAGGGAGAGGAATTGGAATCGCAAACTTTTTTTCCGGACTATCTCATGTAACGGCCTATTTATTACCGGCTCTTCTTTTGACCCTTTGGCCATATTTCACATGGAAAAACCTTATTGTTTTTCCTATGTATGTTTTGGGTGTTTTACTCATTGTTTTTTGCTTGCTGGCGGTAGAAAGCCCAGAGAAGAAGG
>JAVWKI010000164.1:0-2060 GCA_036638575.1 Anaerovoracaceae bacterium
CGGCCTTTTGGTCGATGTGAGAACCTCTGATTTCGGTTCCACCCATCCCCTTGCAGGAATTGAATTTCAGCGAAAATATGAACGTGCTGCCTTCCTCCATGGAGGGGGAAAAGCACCAACCACCTTATGGAAAGACTTTCCAACCTCTGCGCTAGGGAAAGCACTTCCTCCATTTGTAAAGGACGCCATTATTGAAGCAATGCCTTTCCTTGGACGAAGGCTCAGAGGGTTTGATCATCCAAAAGCGTTGATGGTGGGTGTTGAGAGTCGAAGCTCAAGCCCAATTAGAATCATCCGAGATCGATCGTTATGTAGTAATTTTACCGGCCTTTATCCCGGTGGAGAAGGAGCTGGTTATGCCGGAGGAATTGTTTCTGCGGCAGTAGATGGAATTAGAATAGCGGAAGAAATCATTAAGACGGAGGTGTGAAATGAAAATCGCATTTAAAAATGGGTTGTTAATTGACGGTACAGGTGCAGAACCTGTAAACAATTCTTTGGTCCTAGTAGACGACAAAAAAATTGTTTATGCTGGTCCCATGAAGGAATTTGATGAGGACTATGAGGTAAGGGACATTTCAGAAAAAACCATTATGCCCGGCCTAATTGACACCCACCTTCACTACAGCGGAAATCTCAGCGATAACGATACCGAATGGGTACTTGAACCAGTTTTCCAAAAGGCGGTAGTGGCCACTGCACAGGCAAGAGAAGCCCTAGAAAATGGGCTAACCTCTGTGGGAGAAATTTCAAGATTCGGCCCTTATATCCGAGATATGATTGAAGCCGGTGTAATTGTAGGCCCTAGAACGGTTACCAGCGGCATTGGTTTTTGCCGAACTGCCGGACATGGAGATTCCCATCGTGTTCCACTTTCTTATCAGGCAGAGGCTCATCCATGGGCTGAACGGGTAGACGGACCTTGGGATCTGAGAAAAGCCATTCGAAACCGTATCCGAGAAAATCCCGATGCCATAAAAATTTGGTCTACCGGTGGTGGAATCTGGCGTTTGGATGCAAAGGCAGATGCCCATTATACCCTTGAAGAAATCCAGGCAGTAGTTGACGAAAGTGCTATGGTCGGCCTTCCGGTTTGGTCTCATGCAGAAGGCTATGGTGGGGCAGTAGACTCTTGTAAAGCAGGAGTTTCCGCCATTATTCACGGGCAGGAATTAAACGAAGAGTGCCTAGAGATAATGAAAGAAAAAGATATCACCTTTTGTCCAACCCTTCAATTTTTCTTCGAATGGTTTACCGTATACGAACCGCCTTATCGTCCTATTCATGATCAGTATCCGGGAAATACCACCGCAGAAAAAGAATTAAACCGAATTATCGATAACTTACAAAATGCCAACAAGAAAGGAATCAGAATTACCGTAGGTTCAGATTCATTTTGCAGCACATTAACCCCTTATGGTAAATATGCCATCACCGAAATGTATGCATTAAACAAGGCCGGCATGACCAATATGGAAGTGCTTGTGGCCGCAACAAAAAATGGTGCGGAAATGCTGAAAATTGATCAGATTACCGGAACCCTAGAAACAGGTAAATTTGCAGATTTACTGGTAATTGATGGTAACCCTTTGGAAGATATTCATGCCATAGCCACACAAAATATGGATGTAATCATGAAAGAAGGAAGCTTTATCAAGCAATAAAGCATAACCAAAAAAGTCGGGGAGCATTATGCTCCTCGACTTTTTTGTATACCAGGGGATTAAACCTGATAAAGCGTCCATTTGCTGTTTGCCACTGCATTGGAGGAGATAACCGTTAACGTTTCTCCATTTACTGTACAAACAAAAACCTCTTTGTCCTGCTGATTTAAAATCACCAGCTTCTTTTGGCCGTTTTCTCTCCAGGTTCCTTGAAAGTCCAAGGCATCCACTATACCGCTAACCCTTCCTTCCTCTGTGAAGGTGAGGGCAACATCGTTCATATTTTCTGTGCCCTTAGTTTCCCAGGTGGCAACAATGCCTGTAGACAGGGGATCTTTTGGCAAATGATATTCTTTGCTCTTGTCATCCTTATTGATTGCCGAAAAAGCAAATACA
>JAVWKI010000164.1:2070-3959 GCA_036638575.1 Anaerovoracaceae bacterium
CACCGACCACCAACAATAAACTCAAGAGAATCGTTCCAATTAATACTTTTTTCATGGCTTCCTCTAATCTCTAATGAATAAACTTTTTCCCGTCATCTCTTTAGGGCAATCCAGACCCATCATATCCAAAATTGTCGGGGCAATATCTGCCAACCGTCCATCCTCTGCCAAAGGCTTAGGATTTTTGGAAATATGAACCAGGGGTACCGGATTCATGGAGTGGGCGGTTACCGGATTTTCTTTTTCATCCAGCATACAGTCTGCATTTCCATGATCTGCGGTCAGCAGGATTTCTCCCTCCTTGAGAAGCATAGCCTGAACAATGGAGGCTACACAAGCATCTAAGGTTTCTATGGCCTTAACGGTCGCCGGAATGTTTCCTGTATGTCCAACCATGTCCGCATTGGCAAAGTTTAAAATAATCAAATCATATTGGTTCTGTTCTATCCGTCTTAGTACCTCTTCGGTAATCAGTGGGGCACTCATTTCCGGCATTAGGTCATAGGTTTTTACCTTTGGAGAAGGAATAAGGATTCGATCTTCTCCAGGGTTTGGTGCTTCTACACCCCCATTAAAGAAAAAGGTAACATGCGCATATTTCTCCGTTTCGGCAATACGAAGCTGCTGTCTTCCTAAGGAAGAAATATATTCTCCCAGTGTATTTTTGTACTGCTCCGGCGGAAAGGCTACCATCACGTTGGGCATGGATGCATCGTAGCTGGTCATGCAAGTGTAGGAAAGGTTAGAAACGACTTTTTTTCTCGAAAATTCATGAAAGTCTGTGTCTACAAAGGCCCGAGTAATTTCCCTTGCTCTATCCGGACGGAAATTAAACATAATCATTCCATCCCCATCCTGAACGCAAATCGGTTTTCCAATTACGGTTGGAAGAAGGAACTCGTCGCTTTCTTCCCTTTGGTAAGAAGCCAGAATAGCCTCCTCCGCACTGTTTTCTCTTTGTCCTTCGCCGATGGTCATGGCATCATAGGCCTTTTCTAGCCGTTCCCATCGCTTATCTCTATCCATGGCATAATAGCGCCCGGATAGGGTGATGATTTTTCCCAGACCAACCTGTGCCATATAGTCTTCCAGCTGCTGAATGTAAGTCTGCGCACTTCTTGGAGGCACGTCTCGACCATCTAAATAGCAATGAAGATACAAGGTGTTTATTCCTTCCGCTTTGGCAAAGTCAATTAGTGCAAAAATATGTTCGATGTGGCTGTGAACGCCTCCATCAGACACCAGTCCATGAAGATGCAAGGCAGCATCATTGGCAATTACATGATCTATGGTTGCCTTTAAGGCTTTGTTTTCAAAGAAAGTTTTTTCCTCTATGGCCTTGGTAATCTTGGTTAATTCTTGATAAATAATTCTTCCTGCACCGATATTCAAATGTCCTACCTCTGAATTTCCCATTTGTCCTTCCGGCAAGCCTACATCTAATCCGCAACAGCGAAGTGGGGTCATGGGATAGGTGGAAAAAATTTCATCTAGGGCCGGTGTATCGGCTTCCTTAATTGCGTTACCATGGGCATCCTGAGATAGGCCATATCCATCTAATATCATTAGCATTGTTGTCTTTTTGTTATCGTTCATGATCTTCCTCTTTTTTTAGTAATAATTCTACTCTATTATAACATAGTCATGATATAATAAAAGAAAATAATGGGGAGAAATAACGATGAAATGGACAGAAAAACAAAGTCAAGTAATTGAAAAACGAGAAAGCAATATCCTGGTTTCTGCCGCCGCCGGCTCAGGAAAAACCGCGGTTTTGGTAGAACGAATTAAGCAACTAATCATCAAAGATGGTGTTCCTATAGATGAAATTTTGGTGGTTACCTTTACCAAGGCCGCCGCTTCAGAAATGAAAGAAAAAATTGTCAAAG
>JAVWKI010000165.1:0-3935 GCA_036638575.1 Anaerovoracaceae bacterium
GGGGTTCTTTGTGCCTTGGCTCCGGATATGGTTTCTACCGATCCGGCCTTGACGGTTTCAATAATGGTTTCCGGTGCCAATGCGACTACTTCGCCGACAATATCTTGAGAAAGATCCGGGTCCGGCGTAATGGCCGTAACCTTAATTGCCTGGGTTTCGTTTACTTGAGAAACCTTCACCACTGAGGTTCCTAGGGTTTTGGCTGTGATATTTTTCCACTTGGGAATAGACCTAAGCTCTAGATTGTCAATCACCTGATCCATTACCGTATCACTGGTTAGGATTACTGCATAGGTATTGACCAGCTGCTTTGCAGAGGTGATTTCATCGTTGGTTACCCGCTTGCTGGTATCTGCAATGTTGTTGACGATCAAGGTCGCTTCCGCTTGATATTTTTCCTGCATCAGGCATTTTGATGCGGTGAATCCCAGTATGGCAAAGGCCAATACCACGATTATGATCAGCAGTATATTCCGCTTGATTAGGGTAAATATCGCCCCTAATTCAATGGTGGTTTCTTTTTCTTCCATCATTCTTCTCTTTCTCCTCATTGTGTACTATAGTCCCGCTTAACGCAACAAATTCTTGCCTAGTGTTGATTCCACTTGTTGGCAAGATTCTGCTACTTTAATGTGACTATACTATCACATTTTCTCTCTTTTTTCTATTGATTTCTGTCTTCTTTTAGTAGTATTCTAATTTCTTTTTATTTTGATTTTTCCGAAAATGTTTCCCGCAAAATTACTTTTCTGCTCCAATTTGATCCGGGTTATATGGTGTTTCCTGATAAACGTAGTAATTGAGCCAGTTGGTAAACAGTAGGCTGGCGTGGGCCCTCCATCTGAACATGATTTCACCTTCCGGATCGTCTTTCAAAATAGTTTTGGGGTACGTTGATCTTCTTTCCGGCGTTGATGTCTCGATAGTACTCTCCTGCCAAGGTATCCTTGTCATATTCTTGATGTCCCATAATGAAAATTTGTCTTCCATTTTCGGTGCTGAGAATATGCGGTCCGGAGGCTTTTGATTCTGCCAAAATTCGGATTTCCGGATGCTGCAAAATGTCTTCCTTTAGCACTTCTGTGTGTCTGGAGTGGGGAGCATAAAAGGTTTCGTCAAAGCCACGCATTAATGGGTTGTGTGGACGAATCACTTTTTGCTGAAATACGCCGAAGATTTTTTGATCCAGTAGGTGTTTATCAATACCAAAGTGGTAATACAGGGCTGCTTGTGCTCCCCAGCAAATAAACATGCTGCTGTATACGTTTTCCTTGGCAAATTCAAAGATTTCGGTTAGCTCCTTCCAGTAGTCTACATTTTCGTAGGGCATCTGTTCTACCGGTGCTCCGGTGAGGATCATTCCGTCAAATTTTTCATGCTTGATCTCTTCTATGGTTTTGTAGAAGGAGGTCAGGTGTTCTTGTGAAATATTTCTGGACTGATGTGTGTCCATGCACACCAAGGTCAATTCCACTTGCAGTGGTGTATTTGCAAGTACTCTGGCAAGTTGTGTCTCTGTAGCAATCTTGGTGGGCATCAGGTTTACCACCACAATTTTTAGTGGTCTGATGTCTTGTTTGATCGCTTTGCCGCGAGCCATGGTGAAAATGTTTTCTTTTTGCAACGCGTCTGCTGCCGGTAGCTTATTGGGTATGATCAGTGGCATGGTTCTCTCCTTTGTCTTATTTGTCTTACTTTGTTTGGCTTATTTAGCTTATTTGCCTTGCTTGGCTTATTCCTGCTTTATGTTTTGCCCGCCCCCTTGACGGTGGCAGGCATTGTCTTTGAGTTCTTGGCTCCCTTGTCGGTGGCAGGCATTGTCTTTGAGTTCTTGGCTCCCTTGACGGTGACAGGCATGACTTTGAGTTCTTGCCCTTTGCCGCTGCGTTTATTTCAGTTGATTTAATGCCTGGTCAAAGTCTGCAAGGATGTCGTCAATGTCTTCTATTCCTACAGAAACTCGGATTAGCTCCGGTTTGATTCCGGATTGAAGCTGCTGCGCTTCGCTTAGCTGTCTGTGGGTTGTGCTTGCCGGGTGAAGAACGCTGGTACGAATATCTCCTACATGCACCACGATACTGGTTAGTTGAAGCTTCTTCAAGAAGTCTTCCCCTGCTGCCTTTCCTCCCTTTACGCCAAAGCTCAGCACTCCGCTGGCTCCCTTAGGAAGATATTTCTGTGCAAGTGCATAGTATGCATCTCCTTCCAGTCCCGGATAGCTTACCCAATCCACCATTTCATGACCTTGCAAGAATTTTGCCAGTGCCAATGCGTTTTGTGAATGTCTTTCCATTCTTAGGTGAAGGGTGTCTAGTCCTTGGAAGGTAAGGAACCCATTCATTGGCGCCATAGTGCAGCCTAGGTCTCTTAGCATTTGTGCTCTTAGCTTCACGCAAAAAGCCATGCTTCCAAATTTCTCATAGTATTTCAATCCATGGTAGCTTTCGTCCGGCTCTGTCATTCCCGGGAATTTACCCGATGCTGCCCAGTCGAATTTGCCTCCTTCGATGACCATTCCGCCTACACTGGTGGCATGTCCATCGGAATATTTTGTAGTTGAGTGGGTTACAATATCTGCACCCAGCTCCAGTGGCCGGCAAAGAACCGGTGTTGCCAAGGTGTTGTCCACCACTAGCGGCACGCCCATCTCCTTGGCTGCCTTGCTAAATTTATCAAAGTCCAAAACCGTCAACGCCGGGTTACCTAAGCTCTCTGCAAAAAGCGCCTTTGTCTCCGGTCTTGCCATTGCAACGATTTCTTCTTGGGAAATATTCTGATCGATGAAGGTGGTTTCTATGCCCATCTTCTTTAGGGTTACACCAAAAAGGTTATGGGTTCCGCCATAAATACTTGCTGATGCAATAATATGGTCTCCCGATTCACAGATATTCAACATGGTGATTAAGTTTGCCGCCTGCCCGGAAGAAGTAGCAATTCCTGCCGTTCCACCTTCTAGCGCTGCCATTTTTTCTTCTAAGGCATTTACTGTAGGGCTACCCAATCTGGAATACATATAGTCTGCACTCTCCAGATCAAATAACTTGGCCACATCCGCCGAATCATAGTATCGGTAAGTTGTGTTCTGTACGATTGGTAGCACCTGCGGCTGACCGCTTTGTGCTGTATAGCCTGCATGGATGCATTTTGTGTCTAACTTATAATCACGCATTCTCTGTCCCTCTTTTCTTTCTATTTATTTTGATTGCTTTGATTGCTTTTGCTTGGGCCGGTGTGGCCTAGCTTGGGCCGGTGTGGCCTAGCTTGGGCCTGCTGCCTCGAACTTTTTTCTCTTTCTATTTGTCCTTCTCCAGCCCCTATATTTCGTAGAATACTTTATTCTATAACAATTCCTATGGAAATGCAAGGGTTTACGCTTTTGCATTTCCAATTTTCTTATCTGCGCCTGGTTTTTTGAATAAGTTTGAGCAGGTTTGGATAAATTTGAACAAGTTTAAACAGAATTAAACGAGATGAAGTGGGCGTGGTTCGGGCAGGCTTTCCCTAACTTGATCAAACTTCGGCTTTGTACATGCGCAAGAATCATGCCACTTTTTCAAAATTTACAAGTGTGATTGAAAACTTGAAATTTGTCAAAAATAATAGATCGGCCTTTTTTGCACCCTTTCCTTTTTTTCGGGGGTTCAAATGCAATTTTTTGCACCCTTTGGCCGATTTCAGCATTGAAAATGCAAAATCCCTAGGGTTTCAGACCTTGGTCTGGCCGCCGCCACCTCCAACATGACTGGCAGTTCAACTTAATGTATAAACATTTTTTTGTGTGTATAAGTACTTATGATTTTTGCATTTGAAGGGCCCTTTTTAGCCAAAGAGTGCAAAAAACCGCGATCTATTCTGCTCCCAGCCCCACTTTTTCAAAAAAACAAAAATCCGTTCTTCTTCGGACTCCAGTTCAGTACTATATTGCTCAATCCATG
>JAVWKI010000166.1:0-1514 GCA_036638575.1 Anaerovoracaceae bacterium
CTCTCTTACTTTTTTCAGCAATACCAGTATAGCAACGCCTCCACCACCATAAATCGGCAGCCATGGGCCATGCATGGTTCCACGCTTTACAAATACACCGTCTTGCACCAGATGTAAGCTTACCTCCCAAAGCCATCCAATAATGGCAAAGGTAAAGAAAAACATGATTAAGTTCACAATGGTATAGTTTCTATCGTATTCAATCTTAATCTTTCTGTTATATTTCTCCTTTTTCTTTTCTTTTTCTGTCCCCGGATAAACCGGTGCATGCTCAATGTCTTCCGGTAGGTACAGCGCATGATCGTTTAGCAGCTCATATCCCGGGATTCTCATCTTAATCACATGCTCTCGCAAAGACACATAAAGCTCTGTCTCTGTGGCACGAACATAAGGGTTCAAGAAGAATATACCAAAAGCGCCTAAGGTCATTCCTTTGATTAGATACCAGTACCAGAAGGAAATGTCTAGCACAAAGGTTCTCCATTTATTCCCATGCATCATGGCCTTAGACAAGGCAAGGGCATCCTTCCAATGAATATCCGGGTTTTCTGCGACGATATAGGATACCATTTTGTAGGAATACCATTTAATGGGTGCACCAATAATGGTTAAGCACCAAAGATCGTAAAAAATCGTCCTCATCAACATAACCATAGCAGGGTTTTTAATATTGCGTTCCATATAAAGGAACCCGATTCTACCGATTCGCGTCCCCGGATGATTCTTGTTTTCTAAGAAAAACCTTCGCTCCCCTACTTGCAGAATATACTTAACAAAAATTGCGAATAAAATATTTAGCAGCAGTCCACCTAACGCAACCAGCCCCGAAAGAACTGCATGCTGCCCGATAAATTGATCTAAGGTCTGCCACATTGCCGAAAACACACCCTTGGTCTTGCCAATGGTCTTGGCCATGCTTGCCAAAACCCCTTTGGTTGCCTTTGATTCAGCGCTAGCCCCATCTTCTATGGTCTTGTCTACAAGGTGGCCCACATTTTCTTCCACATCTGCCATACGACCTTCTGCCGCCGGCATCCGCATGACCTTATCCGAATTGTAGCTATCGATAAAAGTCGTTGTTGCACCATATTCAGCAAACAAAAAAGCCATAAGGAAGCATACTGCAACAATGACCCAGTAATTCTGTTTCAAGTTGGTTCGTGCTTCAGATTTTAACTCACTTCTCTTCCACATATCTTCTCCTTCTCTTCTTATTAACTTCCGTTTCAATGATACACCATAAGAACTATTCTTTCAATATTCGCGATGATAAAATAATAACAATAAAAAAAGGAAATGAATCTTGTTCATTCCTTTCAAGTAAGAAGATAATATTTGGGCAAACCTATAAGCCGGGTTCTGTATTAGACGATCATCTATCTGGGACATACATTGCTATATGCCTCTTGCGACCTACCTACCGGGAGCCTGCGGGTACAGGCTTTGTTCCCTATTTGGTCTTGCTCCGGGTGGGGTTTACACGGCCGTTATGTCTCCACAACGCCGGTGAGCTC
>JAVWKI010000166.1:1524-3348 GCA_036638575.1 Anaerovoracaceae bacterium
GTTTCGGCGGTATGTTTCTGTTGCACTTTCCCTATAGTTACCTACGCCGGACGTTATCCGGCACCCTTGCCCTGCGGAGCCCGGACTTTCCTCATGCTGACGCACGCGATCATCTGGCTTACCCAAGTGTTGTCTTCATTATTGATTCTATTTATTCTTCATACGGATTGGTTCTTTCCGTACTTTCAATGATATGAAAGTCGCTGTCTACCCGCTGATGAAGCTGTCTTGCAAAGTTTTCTGTAAAACTTTTTTCGGTTCCGTAATGTCCTCCATCGATAATGGCAATTCCCTTGGCCCTTCCTTCTTGTGCCTCATGGAATTTTAATTCACCGGTAATAAACAGGTCACAGTTTTCTCTCAGTGCAACCGTTAAATACGCACCACCTGCACCGGTGCAAATGCCAACCTTGTTGACTTCTTGCTTCAGATCTCCCACAATGCGTAGGGAGGTCTTTGGAATTTGCAATGCCTCCTCAACCTGCTGACAAAGCGCTTGCAAAGAATGCGGACCCACAAGCTCTCCGATTACGCCGGGAATATTCTCCGGATTGTTCATGGACATCCGAATATTGCTCAGTCCCAAAAGTTTTGCTAAGTAATAATTATTTCCGGCAGGAGCATGATCAAAACTAAGGTGTGCAGAATACACAGCAATATCCGCTTTGATCAGTTCTGTAACATAATACCCGATTGGATCTCTTACGTCAATGGATTTTGGCGGATTAAATAAAAGTGGATGATGAGAAATAATCATTTCCGCTTTCTTTTTCTTCGCTTCCTCTACTACTTCGGCCGTAATTTCCAAGCAAATCAATGCAGAATGAATGTCTTTTCGCCCGCTATAAAGCTGTATTCCACTATTGTCCCAGCTTTCTGCTAGGTGGGGTGGTGCAATTTCTTCTATGATTCGAATTAAGTGTTCTACATTCATGCTGCCCTATTTCACTCCATTCCATCGCTTACCGGTCATCTCCCTGATCGTGATCTTAATCAGTCTTGAGCCGACAATCTTTTTTTCTATAAATTCCGCTTCCCAAGGGGCATCGCTTTTTGGTCTGTTTTTTTCCGTAAGCAAGGTGTAGGCCGCTATTTTTTGTTCTCTGTCATCAATTACTTCAGCAGTACCAAAGGCCACCACACTTTCAAAAGAAAATCCCCAATCACAAGGTTTTCCACTGTTGAGAATCAGATCATCCACCGTGTTGGACTGAACCTCCACACAAACCTTCTCATTTCGTGCAAGCATTTCCAGCTTGGTTCCAATTTCCGCACAGTGCATATAAATTGTACCCGCTTCATAGGCATACATCATGGGAATCACGTAAGGTTGATCCTCCACACTCATGGCCAAATGACAAATTTTTTCTCTCATTAATATTTGTTCAATTTCCTCAGTGGACGTTATTTCCCTTGTCCTTCTGCGCATTTTTCCCATTTCCATATTCTAATCCTCCAAAAGTTGTTTGATATAAAGAATATTTTTTTCTATTGGCGTAGGATCTGCAATTTCGCTGTTATTCATGGCATTTAGAATTTTTTCTTCTCGCAAAAGCTTCCGGTTCAAATAGTCTCTGGTCAAATCATCTTGCTGACCCTTGTGCCAAGATGGAAGCTCCCATCTAATGGACTCTGCCGGCTCCTTCGCCAAAGAAAAGTCTAAGACCACCTCCGGTTCAGGGACAACAGTGAGAATCTCACAGATAAACTTACCCTCTCGCACCAAACATTCTCCAATAATGGAAAACCCTTGGTGAAACAGCCAGTGACGAAGCTCTCCTACTGCCGAACGTGGTTGCAGAATGAATTTGCGAAAACTCATTG
>JAVWKI010000166.1:3358-3891 GCA_036638575.1 Anaerovoracaceae bacterium
TAACTCTGCCCCCAAAATTTCCGTCATTAATACTCCGCCCATGCCCGCAATAACAATCGTATCCACCTCTCCAGGTTCAAGCACCTCAAGGCCGTTGCCTAGGCGCAGATCGAATTGTTCCTCGGGATAGGCCTCTTTGCAGTTTTCCTCAGCTTTTTTGAGGGAGCCTGCGCTAACATCGGCCATAATCACCTTGGGAGAAATTCTTTTGGCCCAAAGCCAAAGGGGTAAAAATCCATGGTCGGTGCCGATATCTGCAATGGACTCGCCTTTTTCTATTTCCGAGGCAATTGACTTTAAGCGATTGCTCAACTTATACATTTAACACTCCATGTTTATTCTAGATAATCCTTTAATTTTTTGCTTCGGCTAGGGTGTCTTAGCTTTCGTAACGCCTTTGCCTCTATCTGACGAATTCGCTCTCTGGTTACGTCAAAACGCTTCCCTACTTCTTCTAGGGTTCTGGCTCTGCCGTCTTCCAGACCAAATCTTAATTTCAATACTTTTTGTTCTCTCTCGGTCAAGGTGTCCAA
>JAVWKI010000167.1:0-2704 GCA_036638575.1 Anaerovoracaceae bacterium
TATCAACAAGGCTACAACTAAAGCGACCAAAGAAGAAGTTGAATACCTCATGTTTGGTGATGACTATAAGAGATTTTAACCTCAACAGCAATAACACAAACACACAGCAAAAGGGCCATCCGGAAATATCCGGATGGCCCTTTGTTTTTCTTCTTCCTATTTCAGATCATATTCCGTTAGCTTGTTGAGCAGCTGCCTTCTGGTAATGCCCAGCACAGCGGAAACCTTGTCCATATCTCCTTTGTGTCGTTGGATTAACTCTTGTATGTATAGCTTTTCTGCCTTGCTGCGGTACTCTCTCAAGGATAACTCTCCCGAAAGGTCCAATTTTTGTGTCTTTCCCTCACTTCGCCGCAGCATATCTCTAGGGAGGTACTCTTCCTTGATTTCCCCTTCGGCAGACAGAACCACCATTCGCTCCACAATATTTTTCAGTTCCCGAATATTCCCCGGATAATGATAGCTCAGTAAAATTTCCTTGACACCGGGTTCTATTTGCGTAATATTTTTTTTCATTTCCCTCTGATAAATTTCTAGAAAATGCTCAAGAAATAGAGGAATGTCCTCCGGCCGCTTGCGCAAAGGGGGAATCTCAAGAACAATCGTACTGATACGATAATAAAGATCGCTTCTAAACAAATCATTGTCCATATCTTCGTAAAGATTCCTGTTTGTGGCGGTAATCAACCGAAAATCTGTCATAATCGGCGTGGTACTGCCCATGCGATAAATTCGCTTATTTTCAATGGATTTCAACAGCTTCCCCTGCAAATTGGATGAAATTCCTCCAATTTCATCTAGAAACAACGTCCCCTGATCTGCTGCTTCAAACAGTCCAATATGGCGTTTGCCCGCACCGGTAAAGGAGCCCTTTTCATGACCGAATAGCTCTGACTCCAGTATGCTTTCCGACAAGGCTTGGCAGTTTAACTCCATAAAGTTTTCCTCTTTTCTGCTGCTGTTTTCGTGAATGAAGTTTGCAACCACTTCTTTACCTGCACCAGATTCACCATAAATCAAAATACTCGAATCACTTTGGGCAGCCCGCCTTGCTAGCGCCAAAACCCCTTGATACTCCTTATTTTTGGAGGTAAGCATATACTGCTTTTTCCCAACTTTTTCCTTTAACAGGCTGTTTTCCTTCTGAATCTTTTTTATTTCCTTTAGCTTTGCAATTTCATGTAACAGCTCTTCCGGGTCATTTCCCTTAGTCACATAACTATAAGCACCAATCTTCATGGCCTGTACCGCTTTTTCTATGGTGCCATAGGCAGTAAGCAGGATAACCTCCATCTGAAGCTCTCTACGCTTAATCTCTTCTAATAAGGCCAGTCCATCGATCTCCGGCATGGATAGGTCGGTAATGACCACATCAAAATGTTTTTTATCTAAAATTTCCAGTGCAATCCTTCCATTGTTACAGGTTTCTACTCGATGACCTTTTCCCGTCAAAATCATGGAAAGCACATCGCAATAATCTTGTTCATCATCTACAACCAAAATTTCTAAATCTACTTTACGCAAAACTTTCCGTCCTTTCTACCGCTACAGGAAGATAAATACGAAAGGTTGTCCCTTCCCCTTCCTTGCTTTCTACCTGGATTCTTCCGTTCATTTTTTCCACTTCGTTATATACAATGTAAAGTCCTAATCCATTGCCTCCGCTACTTCCTTTGGTGGTAAAAAATGGATTAAAAATATCCTCTAGGGTTTCCTTGTCTATACCACAGCCGGTGTCAGAAAAAGTCAAGGCTAGCTCCTCCCCGTCATGAGCAAGGCCAATGGCAATTTTTCCATTTCCGCTGATGGCATCCACACTGTTGGACAGCAGATTGATTAAAATCATGTCGAAGGATTCCCTTCTCAGCTTTACCCGAATCGGTTCTCCCATAACCGTAATGGAAATATTTTTCTTCTTCAACATCCCTTGGTTGATCAAAACAACAGAGTCAATATGATTTTTCAATAAAATTTCTTCCGGCTCTGAACTGGAAACCTTAGAAAAGTTCAATAAATTGGTAATTATCTTTCCTGAAGTATCCACCGCTTTTTCTATCACCTTGATGGCTTGCTCCCTCTGCTCCTTGCTATGGGCTTCATCTTTGAGTACATAACAATAGTTTCGAATCAACCCTAGCGGGTTTCTGATTTCATGGGCTACACCTGCAGCAAGCTGGCCTACAGCAATCATCTTATTTTGTTGCAGCATCTGCTTTTCTGCCATTTTTACGCCTGTTACGTCGGCTGCCATAAACAAAAATTTTTGTGTTCCTCTTTGCTTTGTTTCAATGGGGTAGATGTCAATGTCAAAAATTTGTCTTTTTAAGGTGGCAATACAATTTTGTCCCCCTCCTTTTTCTGCCGCACGGGTTATGGCCTTTTTTATTTCTACCTGAACCTCCTCCGGCATATTCAATAATAGGGTAACATCTTTTCGCTCAAAGGTATTGCCAATAATTTTCAAGGCCTCTCGCATTGCCTTGTTCATGGTGAGGACCATTCCTTCTCTATCGATTTCTGCCATATAAAAAGGCACACCATTAAAGGTAGTCTCCATCTCCGTCTTACTCTCCGTAAGCTGCTCCATTCTTGTGGTTAGTTCTTCGTATAGGTTTTTTGTGGTCAAATAGTAAATAAAAAAGCCACCAAACACCGTAAGAAAAATAATAATCAAAAATACAAAGCTATCAGAATAATTTTTTTC
>JAVWKI010000167.1:2715-3776 GCA_036638575.1 Anaerovoracaceae bacterium
TAAAAGCTTAATCCCCACTTCTTCCTGTGCATTGCGCAGCAGCCTTTCTTTGTCTGCCTCAGTAATCGCCATGGTTAGAATATCGTATAAGGTCATTTCCGACGGGGGAAGAACCAAACAAACATTGTGGGCGAAAACAACCTGATTGCTATCTTCATAGCTCCCCAAAAGACCTTCTTCACCAAGAGCCCGATCCGTAGCATTGACCTCCCCTAAGATTAAGTCCACCTCCTGCCCCTTGGCTAGCGCCATGGCGCCTTGCATATCGGCAACTTCCGTAAGATGGATCTTATTTCCATTAAACCGAAGCTTTTTTTCTTCTTGCTCTGTAAAGGTGCCTTCAATGGCCACCCCTTCATAGACTTCTTTTTCTTGCCTTTGTTGTTTCACAAAAGCATGCCCTTCTATTTTTAGCAGCGGCTTGGTAATCAGCCCTTCTGTCATTGCTGCCCGGTTTTCGTTGGTAATGGCCACCAATCGGCCCTCTGCTTCTCCCGTTGAATCAAGCCTTACCTCAAGTCCAGATCTGCCCATGAGCTTATTGAGATAAAGAGAAAAAAATACTTCCTGATTTGGAGATAGAGAAAGCCCCTTGTCTATGGTGATCTTCACCTCCGGATGTTCTTTGATCCAAGCTTCCTCCTGCCGGCTCAATAGATAGGACTCTTTTTCCCCTAAGGCAATGCGATACTGGTTGGTAGAAAAAGAATACCAAATGAGAATCACTAGGGAAGCAAAAATAAGAAGGACAGCAATAATCATTTTTGTTTTGTTTCTACTTTTCTTCATGGTTTTTCATTGCCTCCTCTACTCTCTCTCGGGCAAGGTTTTCTCCAAAGACCAGCTGCTCCATCTGTGCTGCAGAGACCATTCTTGCCCTGCTTGTTGAAAACCAATAAAGCACTAAGCCCAAAACAAGCCAAACACCTATGACCCTTCCTTCGTGGAGGTAGCTTTTCCCATTTAAAGCCATATATAAATACAATGCCAAATAGGCCACCGTTAAGATAAAAATCATTGTTCCCCCGACAACCCCCATAGGAAGATGTATAGGTCGGTTT
>JAVWKI010000168.1:0-3774 GCA_036638575.1 Anaerovoracaceae bacterium
ATTTTTCCGCACATGGGAATAGAAACAACAAAGTCGCAGTTTTCCTTGACTAGCTTGCCGATACCAAAGCCTTCGCTACCGATAACTAGGCCAAGGGGTCCTTTTAGATCTGCCTGATGGTAGTTTTGTTCGCCCATATCACAAGCTGCAATCCAAAGACCGGCTTTTTTTAGTTTCTCAATTGCCTGAACCAGATTAGAAACCTTGGCACAAGGCATATACTCAATGGCACCTGCAGAGGCCTTTGCCACCGTTTCGGTTAACCCTACCGAGCGACGCTTGGAAATAACCACCCCATGGGCACCTGCACATTCTGCACTTCGCATAATCGCACCCAAATTGTGCGGATCCTCCAAATTATCTAGAATAATCACAAAGGGATCTTCCCCTCTTTTTTTTGCTAATTCCAAAATGTCTTCCAGTTCAACGTATTCGTGGGCGGAAGCATAGGCAATTACCCCTTGATGATTTCCGCTGCCCGCCTCTCTGTCCAGAACTGATTTTTCTTGCATACGAATGGGTAGCTTTCGATCCTTCGCCATGGCAACAATTTTTTTGATTGAGCCCTCAGCACCCTTTCCAACCAACAGCTTTTCAATTTCTCGCCCACTTCTTAGGGCTTCCATTACCGCATTTCTCCCGATAATCATGTTTTTATTTTCGCTCATATTTTGCAAATCGATACCTTACTCCATTCTCTTCCCTTGGCTCATCTTGCCAAGTCAACTGAAACGCCTCATGCTCATCCAGATTTTCAAAGAATCTGTCTGCCGAGAAGCTTTTTTCTATCTTTGTTACATATATCGTGTCCACATAGGGCATAAATTGTCGATAAACCGCCTCTCCGCCGGAAATAAAGACTTCCTCCTTGGGATAAATTTCCAGTTTTGCCACCAATTCTTCAAAAGAGTAGCAAACCGTGCAAGCTTGGTTGCAAAAGCCTTGATTCCCCGTCAATACAATATTGGTTCTCCCCGGAAGCGGCTTCCCTCCGGGAAGAGAGTCCAAGGTTTTTCTGCCCATAACGATGGTTTTTCCTAAAGTTTTTTCTTTGAAATAGTTTAGATCACCAGGAAGATGAACCAAAAGCTTTCCTTCTCTTCCAATTCCCCAATCCTGATCTACAACTACAATTGCATTCATCTTTTTTCCTCCCCCTACACTGCAATGGGGATATTTTTTATCTGCGGATTTTTTTGGTAATCCTCAATAAGTACATCCTCAACGGTGAAATCATAGAAATTTGTAATTTCCGGGTTTAAGCTGAACTTGGGTGCCGGATACTGCGGCCGATCCAATAGCTCCTTCACAATGGGAACATGGCGATCATAGATATGTGCATCAGCAATCACATGAACCAGTTCTCCTACCTGAAGTCCGGAAACTTGCGCAAACATATGCAGCAATACAGAATACTGTACTACATTCCAGTTGTTTGCTGCCAAAATATCTTGCGACCGCTGGTTTAAAACCCCATTTAAGCGATTTTCTGTAACATTGAAGGTCATGCTGTAGGCACATGGCTCTAAGTTCATTTCGTGAAGATCTTCAAAATTATAAAGATTGGTTAAAATTCTTCTGGAATAGGGCTGATTTTTTAGCTGCCAAAGAACATTGTCTACCTGATCCATCTTCCCTTGAGGAAATTGATACTTAACGCCTAGCTGATAACCATAGGCCTTGCCGATGCTCCCTTGATCATCTGCCCATTCATCCCAAATATCCCCATTGAGATCCTGAATATTGTTGGATTTTTTTTGCCAAATCCAAAGTAGCTCATCTACCGCCCATTTAATTGCCGTAGGCCTCAAGGTCAATGCCGGAAACTCTTCCGCCAAATTGTATCGATTGACTACGCCAAATTTCTTAATGGTATGTGCCGGGGTTCCATCCTCCCATACCGGTCTAACTTTTTGACCCTGGGAAGAAAATCCGTTGTCTATCACATCCCTGCACATTTCCACAAACAGCTTATCTGCTTTACTCATTGTTCACCTTTTCCCCATTCCTAACTTAATTCTTTATTTGAAGACCAAGTATTTCACCAAGATAGCAACGCCACAAACAAGAATCACAATGAGCATCGTTCGCTCGGATCGCGACCAACCCTTCTTCTGGCTTTCTTCTCTTGCCTTTTCGTTTTCTTTTTCTACCTGTCTATTGGCCTTATAATAATCTCCAATAACGTCTCTTGCTTTGTTTCTTGTCTGCTTCTTCGCCATTTATTCCACCTTACCATCAACAATTTCAATGGCCTTTCCGATGATTTCTTCCATTCTCTCTTTTTTTTCGCTTAAATAAAGATGTCCGATTAAGGCTTCAAAAGCCGTTGCCCATTTATAGGTCATGTGGTCTACATTTTTGGGCCGCGTTGCACTTTTTCGATTTCGAGCACGACGTACTAGGCCTTGCTCCTCTTTGGATAAGCTCTCCAAAATTTTTTTAATTACTACCGCTTGCCCTTCGGCCTTTACATATTTCACCGCCATGCGATGCAGCCTATCCGCACCAGGCTCTCCTAGGCTGATCACATGTTTTCTTACATATTCTTCATAAACCGCATCGCCCATGAAGGCTAGGGTCGTTGTATTGATGTTTTCTATCTTCATGCTCGAATAATTTGCACTCCTTGCGGGGTATCCTTTAGGGTGATCCCTCTTTCTTTCAGAATATCTCTGATTTCATCTGCTCTTGCAAAATCTTTATTCTTTCTTGCTGTCTCTGATCGATAAGGTCCTGCACATCGTCCTCTACCGCTGCTTCTTCTTTGGTCTGCAGTAAGCCCAAAACATCGCAAAGCTCTGTCAAAACAGCCATTGCCTGCTCTGCAAACTCCTTGCTGCTTCCATCCTTCACTGCTGTATTAATTGCCGTAATCAACTCAAATACAGCAGAAATTGCATCCGCCGTGTTTAAATCGTCATCCATGGCATTGATAAATTTTTCTTTGTAGATACCAAAGCTTCCTAATGCTTCTTTTTCAGCAGGAGTCATTGTTCCTTCTCCTACCTTAATTAAATGTTCTAGGTTCAGCTTAGCATTTTCCATTCTTCCTAGGCTCTGCTTTGCTTGCTCCATTAATTCTTCGCTGAAGTTAATTGGATTTCTATAATGTCCGGACAGAAGGAAGTATCGAATTGCTTCTCCGCTATACTGCTGTAAAATATCTCTAACCGTAAAGAAATTCCCTTTGGATTTGCTCATTTTTTGGTTATCAATGGTAATGTATCCATTGTGCATCCAGTAGTTTGCAAATGGCTTTCCATTGTGTGCTTCCGACTGAGCAATTTCGTTTTCGTGATGCGGGAAGGTAAGGTCCTGTCCGCCGGCATGTAAATCGATGGTGTCTCCCAGATACTTTCTTGACATGGCTGAGCACTCAATATGCCATCCCGGTCTACCCATACCCCAAGGAGAATCCCAAGCAATTTCATCTTCTGATTTTCTTGCCTTCCAAAGCGCGAAGTCCAAAGGATCCTTTTTCTTTTCTTCAATCATGATTCTTGCACCGGATTCTAGGTCGTCAATATTTTGCTTGGAAAGCTTGCCATATTCTTTGAATTTTCTGGTGCTGTAGTAAACATCCCCGTCAATTTCATAGGCGTAACCCATATCAACCAATTCCTTTACAAAGGCAATAATATCGTCCATGGTTTCAGATACTTTTGGGTGAACCGTAGCTTTTTTTACATTAATCGCCTGAACGTCCTTATAATATTCTTCGATATATCGTTCACTGATTTCCGGAGCAGTAACCCCTTCTTCCCTGGCCTT
>JAVWKI010000169.1:0-3753 GCA_036638575.1 Anaerovoracaceae bacterium
ACTAGATGGGAAGCCGCTAGATTACTTGCTGATCAACCATATGGAGCCGGATCACGGTGCAGCCATAGAAGAAGTTTTGCTTCGCTACCCCGATGTGGAAATCATCAGTACAGAAAAAGCATTTATGCTTATGCGTCAGTTTGGATTTAATATCGACAACAATACACTAATTGAAGTAAAAGAAGGAGATACCTTCTGCTTCGGAAAACATACGGTAGCCTTTGTAGAGGCGCCAATGGTTCACTGGCCAGAAGCTATGGTAACCTTTGATGTAACCAATGGTGTATTATTCTCAGCAGATGCCTTTGGAAGCTTTGGTGCTTTGGACGGCAAGATGTTCAACGATGAAGTGAACTTCGATAGAGATTGGATTGATGATGCCAGAAGATACTACACCAATATTGTAGGAAAATATGGACCACACGTTCAAGCCCTACTAAAGAAGGCGGGAACCATTGACATTAAAATTATCTGTCCCCTTCATGGACCGGTTTGGAGAAATGATCTCGGTTACCTAATTGAGAAATATGACAAATGGAGCAGATATGAACCAGAAGAGCAAGGTGTATTAATTGCCTATGCTTCCATGTATGGAAACACAGAAAGTGTTGCCAATATTATCGCAACCAAGCTAGTGAAAAAAGGTATAACCAATGTGGTGATGTATGACGTATCCAATACCGATGTATCCCAGTTGATTGCAGAAACCTTCAGACTCAGCCATATTGTTTTGGCATCAGTAACTTATAATTTGGGCATATATCCAAAGATGCATAACTATCTGATGGATATGAAGGCACTGAATTTACAAAAACGTACTGTAGCAATTGTGGAAAACGGATCTTGGGCACCAAAATCCGGAAGCCTAATGAGAGATTTTCTCGATGAAGAGCTAAAGCAGGTGACTGTGCTCAATGAAGAGCTTTCCGTTCTTTCTGCCATGAATGAAGAAAAAGGCAGAGAAATGGATGATCTTGTGGATGCCATCATTGAATCCATGAGAGAAGACTAAATCAATAAAGTAAAACAAAAATAAAACAAATACCCGGCCAAGTGGCTGGGTATTTCCTTTGTAGAGGGAAAAAAGACAATAAAAAATAAGCAAAAAAGATAAATTAATGTGTTGACATACAATATTATATGACGTATAGTATTGTTAAAGAAACAATACTGTTTAAATAATAAAATAAAGATAAACGGCTAACGGAAAGGGGGAAGGATAAGAATGAGTTTTCAGTTAGGATCCAGCTTGCTGGACGCCTGTGTATTGTCTGTACTGGTTCGGGGAGATACCTACGGATATGTATTGACTCAGGCCATGAAGGAAGCAGTAGAAATTTCCGAATCCACATTGTATCCGGTACTTCGCAGATTACAAAAGGACGGAAGTTTACGAACTTACGACCAGCCCTATCAAGGGAGAAATCGCAGATACTATGCGATTACCGAGGTAGGCAAAGGGAAATACGAAGTGTACAAGAAGGAATGGGAGATTCATAAACGACAAATTGATCAGTTGATTTACGGAGGAGAAGAACATGAGTAGAGCGGAATGGTTGAAAAAATTACAATTAGAGCTATATAAGCTTCCGCGGATTGAAATAGATGATGCGGTTGCCTATTATAACGAATACTTTGAAGAGGCAGGCCCAGAGCATGAGCAGGATGTAATCCGAGATTTAGGAAGTCCATCTAAAATTGCGACGCAAATTAAGGCAGATTATGCTGTTCGTCAGCTAGAAAACAATGACTATACAGGGAATGCCGAAGGCAAAAAGAAAGGCGTGTTTTCAAAAGCTTGGATGATTATCCTAGCAGTTTTCGGAGGCATTTGTGCAGCACCGGTAGCCTTACCGGTAGTCATTGCCTTGGTAGCCTTAGCCGTAGCAATGATTGTTGCGGTAGTGGGAATATTGGTTGCTGCCATAGCCACTGCCATTGGCGTATTTATCGGGGGCTTGGTCATGGTGGTCTTGGGAATCATCCTTCTTGGAAGCAGTGTTCCGGCAGGGGTACTATTTATCGGCCTAGGATTAATGGGAATGGCCCTAACGGCAATGTTTGCCTTAGGCGTTGGAGCTTTAACCAAGCTGCTCTTTAAGGCGGTGGCCAACACCCTGAAGAAAAAACGAAAAGAAAAAGCAAAGATTAAATACCGAAGAACAGAGGATGAAAGCTTTGCAGAAGCAGAAGCAGAGCCTGAAACAGAAACTAAAGCCAAGGCAGAAGCGGAAACCGACGCCGCCCCTGCTACAGCCGCAGCGAAACAAAAACTTTCAACCAATGGAGAGACAAAGGAGCTGTTGCTGGCCGAAGAACCGGAAGTAAAAGAAACCAATGGGGGTGAAAAAAATGAGTAAGGGAATCAGAAATTTTATGATTGTTTGCGCAGTGGTGTTTGGACTTGGTGTCATAGGAACCGTTGTAGGCATTGCCACCGGCGGGGTACAAGGACTTCTGCGAGATGCCAAAATTAATGGAATGTATTTAGGGGAACACCTACAAAGGGAAAGCGTTGAAGTAGAGCCTTTCACCCAAGTATCGGTACAAGGGAAATATGGAGATATTCGACTAATCAGCGGAGATGCTTACCGTGTGGAATTTACGGCGAAAGATAGCGGAGAGGGAAATCCCATCAAACCAGAAATAAAGGTAGAAAACGGGAAGCTGACTATCACAGAAAAAGACGGCCCTAGCGGAACTTTAGCAGGGATTAACCTTGCTGTTGATGAAAGAGACGATGAAGACATCATTATCTATTGCCCTGCAGGGGTAGACCTTTCGGCAGTAGAGATACAATCTGAACTGGGAGACGTGGAAATTGAACAGGTGGGAATCAAAACACTCAATGCAGTCATGGCTTACGGAGATATGAACCTTCGCGGTGCAACAATAGAGACGGCGACAATAAAAATGGATAAAGGCGATTTAGAGGGAGAAAACCTAACCAATAGCGGACTTAATGTAACCTTGGATTACGGAGATGTAGACCTTGTGGGCCGATTTACTGGAGAAACCAACATTACCACAAGCAATGGAGACATAGACCTACAGGTAAACGCACCTAAGGAAGAGTACAACTATAATCTTGCAGTAGATCTTGGAGAACTCTCCATCAACGATCGCAAAGGAGAAGCACCAAGCGTACAAATTGGTGTAGCAAACACCATCAACCTGACCACAACCCGTGGAGACGTGGAACTAGACTTTATTCGATAAACCACACAAAACCAAAGTGCATAAAACAAAGCACAGAAAATAAGCTTCTATACTGCTGTACCGGCGACTCAAGAGAAATTTGGGTTTGCCGGTACAATTTATTTCTGCTTGCCTTTCTTTTTCTTGTCTTATATTTTCTTTACTTCTTGCTTCTAAAGAGAAGCTAAGGCCGTCACCGCTCACAAACAATTCAAGCGATGGCATCCGGAGACAAGCTTGAGCAGGAGCATCAAGGGATTGCGTACAGACAAATAAAAAAACAAGGTATAGCTTTCGCTACACCTTGTTGGAGTTTTGTTTTTATTTGAAGTATCTCTTTAGTAGACCTTCGAATGCTTTTCCGTGTCTTGCTTCGTCCTTAGCCATTTCGTGAACTGTGTCATGAATTGCATCAAGGTTCTGCGCCTTAGCCATTTTTGCAAGTTCCATCTTGCCTGCGCAAGCGCCACATTCTGCATCAACTCTCATCTGAAGGTTCTTTTCTGTTGAATCAGTAAGAACTTCTCCAAGCATTTCTGCAAATTTAGCAGCGTG
>JAVWKI010000170.1:0-3726 GCA_036638575.1 Anaerovoracaceae bacterium
ATTTTTGAGTACGGCTAGGGCGATGGCCATGGCCGGAGCATCTTCTTTTATGGTTTCGGGAGAAATTCCGCATTGTAAGGTGGTTGTTTTTGCAGCAATATGCTCTTCGGAAGGCTGCTTGATTAGCACGATGGTTCCGTCAGCTTGGTTGTTGGCTGTAAGGTTGTGCTTTTCGGCAAAGTCTGACAGGTAATCACAAATTTCTTCGTTGCTGGCAGCCTTGGCCAAATCCTTTTTTAATTGCTCATAGATACTGTAGGTATCGGATTTTAATGCAATGGCGGTTTCTTCGTCTAAGGCACTGCAAGCGGCAAAGGAAAATGCCATGATCAGTGTCAGTAAAATTAGAATTATTTTTTTCATATATTACCTCATATTTTTGCTTTATTTTCAGTTGAAATTATTTTACTATGATAGCACAAAGGGGTGATTTAAGAAAGTTATTCTTTCATAAGTATTTTTGTGATTTTTTGGATTTAGCAATTGACTTGCTATACATTTAGGGTATAATCTTAATCATGAGCATAAAAAGCACTATATATTGTGTAGTGCAGGAAACGTGTAAAATTCAATGACAATGACGTCATTTGGTAAAAATAGGACAATGGGGGAGGAACCGTACATGGAAAAAATACAGTATATCATTAAGCGAGATGGCAGAAAAGTGGACTTTGATTTGGAGAAAATTGCCATTGCAATCTACAGGGCAGCCCAGGCTCTTGGCGGTAATGACAAGGAGATGGCCAGAGAGCTTGCACAGGAGGTTGAGACCTACTTAACTGAAGTTTGTCACAACAATACACCTACAGTGGAAGAGACACAGGATGCTGTGGAAAAGGTGTTGATCGAAAACGGTCATGCACGAACGGCCAAAGAATATATCCTTTATCGTGCGGAGCGAACAAGAGTCCGGGATATGAATACAAGACTCATGAAGATTTATGAGGATTTGACCTTTAAGGAAGCAAAGGATAATGATGTAAAGCGAGAAAACGCAAATATTGATGGAGATACGGCAATGGGAACCATGCTCAAATATGGTTCAGAAGGGTCCAAGCAGTTTTATGAGATGTTTGTCCTTAAGCCGGAGCATGCAGAGGCTCATCGCAACGGGGATATTCATATTCATGACTTGGATTTCCTTACCTTGACCACAACCTGCTGTCAGATTGATATTGAGAAATTATTTAAAAATGGATTTTCTACAGGCCATGGATTTTTGAGAGAGCCAAATGACATCAACAGTTATTCCGCCCTTGCCTGTATTGCCATTCAGTCCAACCAAAATGATCAGCATGGAGGCCAGAGTATTCCGGACTTTGATTACGGCATGGCCAACGGGGTGAAGAAGACCTTCAAGAAGCTGTACTGGACCAATATCGGAAAGCTTCTGGATATTCTTCATGATGTAGAGGACTCGGTAGAAAAAGCCAAGGCCTTGACCAAAAAGATTGAGGAAGAACATGGCGTTTCTCCTACGATGGACAACGACAACAACTATCAGGAGTTAGAAGCCAGGGAACTAGAAAAGGTAATTGCGAGAGAAGAAGTGGCAAAAATTCAAGCAAGAGCCATGAAGTTTGCCCATACAGAGATTCGAAGAGCGACTTATCAGGCGATGGAAGCCTTTGTTCATAACTTAAACACCATGCATTCTCGTGCAGGTGCACAGATTCCTTTTTCTTCCATTAACTATGGAACAGATACCAGTGCGGAAGGAAGATTGGTGATTGAGTCGGTAATGCTGGCAACAGAGGCAGGCCTTGGTAACGGAGAAACTGCGATTTTCCCTATTCATATTTTACAAATCAAGGAAGGGATCAACTACAATCCGGAGGATCCAAACTACGACTTGTTTAAATTGGCTTGCAGAGTTAGTGCTAAGCGATTGTTCCCTAACTTTTCCTTTATTGATGCGCCGTTTAATAAACCGTTCTATAAGGAAGGGGATCACAATACGGAAGTGGCTTACATGGGTTGCAGAACCAGAGTTGTGGCCAACCACTATGACCCGGATCGCCAGGTAATCGGAGGCAGAGGAAATCTATCCTTTACATCCATAAACCTACCGAGAATCGGAATTAAGGCCAATGGTAATTTGGATATTTTCTTTGAGGAGTTAGATAGAAAGCTTACCCTTTGTGCAGAGCAGCTTATGGAGCGATACAAGATTCAGGCAGCCAAAAAGGTGAAAAATTATCCGTTCCTTATGGGACAGGGCATTTGGCTTGACTCTGATAAGCTTGGTCCAAACGATACGGTGGGCGAGGTGCTAAAGCACGGAACCTTGACGGTTGGATTTATCGGCCTAGCAGAGTGCTTAAAGGCATTAATCGGTACACACCATGGAGAGAGCAAGGAAGCACAGAATCTGGGACTGGAAATTATCGGATTTATGCGCATGAGAATGGATGAAGCGGCCAAGAAGACTGGATTTAACTATTCCTTAATCGCTACGCCTGCAGAAGGACTTTCCGGCAGATTTGTGAGAATCGATAAGGAAAAATTCGGAGTGATTCCGGGAGTGACCGATAGAGATTACTATACCAACTCCTTCCATGTGCCGGTTTACTACAATATCAATGCATTTGAAAAGATTAAAATTGAGGCACCTTACCATAATCTGACCAACGGAGGACATATTACTTACGTTGAGCTAGATGGAGACCCATGCAAGAACCTAGAAGCCTTTGAGCAGATTGTTCGTTGCATGAAGGAGTCTGGCGTAGGTTATGGTTCTATCAATCATCCGGTAGATAGAGATCCGGTTTGCGGATTTACCGGAATTATTGACAATGAATGCCCGGTTTGCGGCAGAACAGAGGCAGAGGGTGGACAAGGATTTGAGCGAATTCGTAGAATTACTGGCTATTTAGTGGGTACGGTTGATCGATTTAATAATGCCAAGGCAGAAGAAGTAAAAGATAGAGTGAAGCATGCTTTGGCAGGGAAAGAAGGCATGGAAACACTATGATAGAAGAGGAATATACCTTAAACCTGGCGGGCGTGGTCAGGGAGTCCATTGTAGATGGTCCCGGGTTTCGTTTTACGGTATTTGCACAGGGCTGCCCCCACGGCTGCCCGGAGTGCCATAATCCGGAGACCCATGATTTTCATGGAGGAAAAGAGACACCAATTTGGAAAATTCTTCGGGAGGTGGACAAGAACCCACTGCTACAAGGGGTAACCTTTAGCGGGGGTGAACCGGTTTGCCAGGCAGAGGCCTTTGTGGCCCTTGCCAAAGAAGTAAAAAAAAGAAAGCTGGATATTGTTCTCTTTTCGGGGTATACTTATGAAGAACTCTTTGCTATGGCAAAGAAAGAAACAAAGGTGGCAGAGCTTTTAGAACAGGTGGATTTGCTCATTGATGGTAAATTTAAGCCTAGTCAAAAGGATTTGTCCTTACAGTTTCGAGGAAGCAGAAATCAGCGAATCATAGACATGAATGAGACAAGAAAAAGGGGAGAAATTACCCTTGCAAAGAAATATATGAAATAATATTAAAAAAAACTTGTACAACCTATGGACTATGTGATATAATATCGATTGTTCGCAAGAAATTATGCTAAATAGCTTAAGATAATCTTAGGAAAAAAAGGAGGTGCGGCAAATGTCAAGAAAATGCGAGATTTGCGGAAAAGGACAAGTATCCGGAAATAATGTATCCCACTCAAACAGACACACAAGAAGAAAGTGGAATGCAAATATCCAGACAGTCAAAATTGA
>JAVWKI010000171.1:0-3711 GCA_036638575.1 Anaerovoracaceae bacterium
CTGGTTTACCAGAAAGCACAATGCATACGCGTTGTGCTTTTTTCTTGTGGGAAAACTGTAGGCAGCAGGGCATAGGACAGTGGGGTTGCACTTCTAGTGGATTGAAATAAAACATAAATAAACTCTTCAAAAAACAAGGAATCCTAGAATTTTGCATATTTTAGGGCGTGTTTGTGATATACTTGCGGCGAGGCATGGCTTGCGCTCAATTAGATTGTTTTTCGGGTAATTCAATTTGATTGAGAACGCTGTGCCTTTCTTTTATAAAAGGGTGGAGATACGGAGGATGGAGATACGGATAGAGAGCAGGAAAAAGGCGGAAGGGATTTTTTGAAAAGCAAAAAATATGGAAGCTATGGAAGTGTAGAAGAAAGTATGATACAATAAAAAATAAATAAATTCTTGTCGCCGGGCAAGAACGTTGATGTTGTGGTTTCATATCGCTAGGCCTTTTCGAAGAAGATATGAATTGAGCCATGGCATTTTTGTTTAGGAGGAAATAAGATGTTAGAACATTCTAGTTATCTGAAGGATTCATGGTTGAGATTTTCAGCAAATTCACCAGAGGAGGCAAGACTTTTGATTTTGGGAATTCCATTTGATAATGCGACTAGCCTGTCAAAGGGGGCGGCAGAGGGACCGGATATGATGCGGAGATTATCCGTAGATTTGTCGGATCAAGCGGAGGATTTTCAGCAGATCTATCCCAAATTACTTTGGGATTATGGGGATATCCATATTGATTTGAATTGGGAACGATATTTTGCCACAGTGGAGGAAGAGGCTTACAAAATGATGTGCCTAGGCAAAATGTGTTTATTTTTAGGCGGTGATCATTCAGTAACGATTCCACTACATCAAGCCTTTGCGAAATATCAACGAGAAAATGATAGAAAGATTGGTATCGTACATTTCGATGCCCATTATGACTTATGTAAGGAATATGATGGCTTTAAGTGGTCGCATGCATCAACAGAAGCTAGAGCACTGGAAGGAATCGTTTCAGGCGAAGATATTTGCTTTGTGGGAATTCGCGTAAGAGAGGATATTGAAAAAGAAGTACTAGAAGCACATCCAGGAATTCGAACTATCCGTGCGATAGAGATTTGGGAAAAAGGTGTGAAATGGGCAATTGAGGAGATTGTTAAACAGTTTAGCGGATATGATGCCATCTACTTTACTTTGGATATTGACGTTTTAGATCCTGCCTTTGCCCCAGGTACTGGAACTCCGGTTGCAGGCGGAATTTCTTCTAGGGAACTCATTACTATGGTAAGAGAGATGCTTGCTCGCCTGCCCATTCGTGCAATGGATATTGTAGAGGTTGCGCCTGGATTGGATGTGAATAATATTACTTCATGGGCGGCACTGAGAATCATTCATCAGTTGTTTACACAGATTTCTGTTGAGGTTGAAAATAGCTAGATCTTGCCCATGGGTTATGGTAAAATTAGGAATATTTAGGTAAGGAGAATAGATACAATGAAAATATTAAAAGCCTCAAAAATAAGGTCTGAGGAGGACAAAAAGGCACTGAGGGACAAGGTTAGTGCCATGATAGATAAGGTGGTTACAGAAGGAGATAAAGCCCTTCACGCATATAATTTAACCTTTGATGGATGTAATAGAGAAGCCTTACGGGTTTCAAAGGAGGAGATAGAAGCAGCTTATGGGCGGATCAGCAAGGAGGAGCTAGCAGACATTCAATCGGCAGCGGCAAATATCAAGGCTTTTGCCATAGCACAGAAGGGTACAATGGGTGAGCTAAAAGGATTTTCCTTAATTCCGGGCATGGATTTAGGGCATCGAATTATTCCTATCGATTCCTGTTGCTGTTACGTTCCAGGAGGCGGCTATCCCCTCTATTCTACAGCATTGATGCTGGGCATTCCTGCAAAGGTGGCTGGTGTTCCTCGGGTTGCGGCATGCTCTCCAGTAATGAAGGGAACCGATGAGATCCATCCAAAAACCTTGGTGGCTATGGATATTGCGGGAATAGATGAGATTTATGCGGTAGGTGGAGCACAAGCAGTGGCGGCGTTTTCTTATGGAACAGGAGAAATTAAGCCGGTAGATATTATTGTAGGACCTGGGAATAGCTATGTGACTGAAGCAAAACGTCAATGCTATGGAAAGGTTGGTATTGATTTTGTTGCGGGCCCTAGTGAGGTGTTGATTATCGCCGATGAAACGGGAGATCCGGAGATTATGGCGGCAGATATTTTGGCTCAGTCGGAACACGATCGGATGGCAAAGGGATTGGTGGTTACCACGGATGAAGCCCTGGGAAAAAAGGTGATTGCGGCGGTGGAAAAGCAACTGGAAACTTTGGAGACAAAAGAAATTGCCACCTCTTCTTGGGAGAGTTATGGAGAAGTTCTTTTGGTGGATTCCTTAGGGGAGGCAGTGGCTTATACCAATGAGTATGCGCCGGAGCACTTGGAAGTCATTGTGGCAGAAGAGAAGCTTGAATCGGTGGTAGAGCAGCTAAGGAATTACGGCTCTTTGTTTATCGGACAGTATACGGCAGAAGTTTTTGGGGATTATGCTTCGGGAACAAATCATACGCTACCAACTCTAGGTGCGGCAAGGTACACCGGCGGCGTATGGGTAGGCACATTTTTAAAAACCTGTACTTACCAAAAATTTGATTTAGGGGCGATGAAAAACTTAGCACCACTTGTTTCTCGGTTAGCAAAGGGAGAAGGCCTTGAGGCTCATAGTCGGGCAGCAGAGGTTCGCCTTGAAAAATTTTCTGACTAATGTGATTAGGTCACAGAAAAAATGGTAAATAAAAGATATGATTAGTTCATCAAATCAAGAAGATAAATTTAGTTCTGTTGAAGGGAGAATAATTATGTCAGTATTACATATAACAAAAGAAAATTTCGAGAGTGAAGTATTAAAGTCATCGGTTCCTGTACTTGTAGATTTTTGGGCACCTTGGTGTGGACCTTGCAAAATGGTTGGTCCGGTGATTGAAGAGATCGCCAATGAGGTTACCGATGCAAAGGTAGGCAAAATCAATATCGATGAGCAGGTAGAGCTTGCAAGAAAGTATGGTGTAATGTCCATTCCTACATTGGTTGTATTCAAGGATGGCCAAATTGTGAGACAAGAGGTAGGGGCAAGACCTAAGGCAGATATTTTAAGCTTGCTAAAATAAAGAAAAGAGAAATATAAGTAGAATTTAAAAGGCATCCTAGCGAAATGCTCCCATAGATCAAAGGTAGAGGGAAATAAATACCTTTGGTGGGGAGCATATCGGTTTTGGATGTTTTTTTATAACATAGGAAATATCGATTGCGTGGCATTTGCTATGGTTCAAAGAAAGCATCTTTTTTTATAAAGTTGAAGACGAAAAGAAAAATTTGTGATATAATAGAAAAAACAAAATATTTCAAATTTATTGAAGGAGGGATTGATATGAGATTTTTAGTACCGATTGATGGTTCTGGGTTTGCGTTAAATGCCGCTGAATATGCAGGAAAGATGGCAGCAAAGCTTGAAGCCGATTCTGTAGATTTTATCTATGTAATTGTTCACGAATCGGATTTTATGAATTCAGCGATTGCAATCAGTGATGTTGGGGAAAAGATCGGAAATGAAGCCTTAGATGATGCTATTGCCGCCTTTAAGAAGTATTCAGATGTTCCTACAGGCAGATTTGTAGAATTCGGAAGAAGTGCTGCAAATATTATTGTGGATAAG
>JAVWKI010000172.1:0-3678 GCA_036638575.1 Anaerovoracaceae bacterium
CCTGCGCTGTAGAAACATCGGATTGCTTGCTAAAGGTCAATAACACGCCATCTTCCCCGTTGATCTTCGCGTAGGTATCCTCTCCATTGCTCATGTAAGAAACCGTAGCCACATCGGAAAGCTTAATGGGTGCAATCCCTTCTATCCCTGGGTTGACCAGCACCATTTCTATTAACTCCTCAATCCCCTTAAACTTATCTCCTACGGAAACCAACAGTTCCTGCTCCCCTTGGGCAATATATCCTGCAGGTAAATCCATGTTTTGCGCCTTAAGTAAGGAAGAAAGATTCTCAACGGTAAGCATTCCGTCCATATTGACCTTCGCCCCTGCAGACTTTGCCGACTCCTTCATTTCTGCCATGGACGCTTCCAGCTGCAAGGTGAGGGATTGTAAATACGCTCCGGTTCCGGTAAGCTCTGCCATCTGGTTCCCTAAGGTATCCGAAGCCACCGCCATTGAAATATTAAAATTGCTAATGGCAAGATTTATACTGGCAAGGTCTTTGTCTATAGTGGAAAGATCCACCCCTACCTTTGCTAATTCCGCTTCTCCCGCCTTCATCCCGGAACGGATTCCATCTATGGTTGCTTGAACTTTTTTTGCTTCCTCTGTCAGTCCAAGCTTTAACAAGCCTTCTCGTTGAATGACCAAAATTCGTAGCTGAGAAAGTGCATTTCCCACCAGCTCCTTTTGTGCGGCCAAGGCTTGCTGCCCCTCCGTAATTGCCGCTTTTCCACCATTAAGCTGCTGCTGTCCTGCTTTTGCTGATTCAATTCCTCCTGCAAGGCTTGCTTCTGCTCCGGAAAGCTTCCCATTGACTACAGCCTGAATTTGTTCATTTATTTCATCTATTCTTTCCTGATTCAAGGTAATATGTACTGTATTTTCAACCATTCCTGCCGTAGAAACACCGGCAACGCCGTCTACCCCCTCTAGCTGACGAATCAACTCTTCCTCAACCAAGGTAGATACCCCATCAGTGGTCATTCCCTCTTGATTTACCGCTGCAACCGTAATGGGCATCATATTGGGATTCATCTTGAACACAACCGGTTTTTGAACCTGCTCATCGAATTTCCCAGAAACCAAATCAATTTTATCTCGAATATCTACAGAAACAACGCTAAGATCTGCATCACTGTTAAACTCCAATAGAATCATGGAATAGCTTTCCCCTGAAACAGAGTCTATCTTTTTTAAATTCTCCAAAGAGGCCATTTGCTGCTCCATGGGGGAAGTCACTTTGGATTCTACTTCCTCAGGTGCCGCTCCAGGATAAGCGGTCATAACCATAACATAAGGAAGGTCTATATTCGGAAAAAGATCCGGCGTCATTTTCGTAAAAGAAACTCCGCCAAAAACAAGAATCATCACCACCATCACCAACACAGAAAATGGCTTTTTCACACTGAATTTTGATAACATAACTTTTCCCTTCCAACTTCTAAACTGCCCTATGCCAATACGCAAAAGGATACACCGTGCCCCTGCACTCTGTGTATTATCTCTTGATTTTCCCATTGCTGTCAATAGCAGAATACTACTTTACCCGCAAAATACCATTACACAAACCTTACATCCAGCTAAAAATCATTCTTACATTCTAAATTTGCGTGGGCAGAGTGGGACAGGCGGTGCCCGAGGGACGAATGGGCAAGCTAGGCGAAGCAGGCCGCAACAAAATACAACTGGCAACGGCGTGAAACATTATGGAAGTTTAGTGAAGCACTTGCGAAGACCCGGAAAAAGCGGTTGAGCTTTAATGGAACGCCTATTGAACCGAACAAAATAGGTTGACAGCTAATTATAATTAGCTTACAATAGGCTTAGCTAATCATAATTAGTCAAAATCCTGATTAGCTAAGCTTGTTCGTCTTTACCTTTTTAATCCACGCAAAGCCATCCATGTGCCTTAGGATTAATGGGTGTTGAATATTACAACGTAGACACGCAATCCTTGCTGCTCAAGGGCTCAGCAGGTCAACGTTGAGAAAGGATGGAACCCATGACAACCAAAGAAAAAATTTTGGAGGTATCCCTTAAGCTTTTTTCAGAAAAAGGATATTCCAATGTATTTGTAAGCGAAATTGCCTCGGCAGTTGGAATCAAAGCCCCCTCCCTTTACAAGCACTACAAAAATAAGCAGGAAATTTTCGATAATTGCATCGATGTGTTTTATGAAAGAATGCAAAAGATGACCAGTGCATTTTCCTTTCTGGAACTTTCCCCAGATGAAATTTCACCCGGCATCACCGTTGAGGCCTTTCTCGAAATGACTAAGCAAGTATTTTTGTTTCACTTAACCGATGAGGTTGCAGCCAGTCTTCGAAAGATACTGTCTATTGAACGCTATGGAAACCCGGCACTAAATACCATCTATGAAGAGCTTTTCTTAGATGAACCAATACGCTATGAAACCGAGCTTTTTCGTCAGCTAATGGCGGCCGGTGTGCTAAAGCCTTGCGACCCTAAGGTCCTTGCTTATCGCTACTATTCGCCGATTTTTTTCCTTCTCACCAAGTACGATATGCACCTGTGTGATAAGCAACAAGCGCTTGCAGAGCTTGAACAGTTATCTCGAGATTTGTATGCCCATTATAGGCGAACGACAATTCAAGTTTAACAATACAAATGAATCTACAGACAAAAATTAAATTATAGGAATAAGAAGAATAGGAGAAAAAATGAGAAATAAGATTGCAAATGTTACCCTAGGGATAGTCCTCATCTGTGGAGGTGTCCTCTTTGCTTTATCTGCGTTTAATCAGATTAACGTTAATTGGAATTTTGATGGTTGGTGGACTTTCTTTATCATTGTTCCTTGCATCATCAGCTTAATTTCTAGCGGATTTCACTTTCTTAATCTGTTAGGACTTGGCGTAGGCGTTTTATTGTTCCTAAGCGAACAAAACATTATCCCAAGTGAGATTGGCAACAAGCTAATCCTTCCAATCATTATCGTCGCTTTGGGAATCAAAATTATCTTGAAGAAAAATGTTCAAGTTCCCATGGCCTTAGATGCCTCCCTTCAAGAAAACAGCAATGAAGAATACAATGCGATTTTCGCCGGCTGCTCCCCCAGTTATGCTGGTATCTCCTTTGAAGGTTGTCAATGTAATGCGATTTTCGGTGGTGTAAAACTGGATTTAAGCAAGGCACAAATTACAAAAAATTGCACGATCAATGCAGTTTCAATTTTTGGTGGCACCGACATTTTTTTGCCATCAAATGTAAAAGTAATCGTTAGAGACACCTCAATTTTTGGCGGCACCGGCAACAAATTCATATCATCAACTGATGAAACCGCACCAATTGTACTGATCAATTCTACCTGCATTTTCGCCGGACTAGATGTAAAGTAACCGGACTAGATGTAAAGTAATTAGAAATACAAATATAAATTCAAATAAAAAGAGGCTTACTTTCTTTATCAGAAAATAAGCCTCTTTTTGGTGCGCCCGACTGGGGTCGAACCAGCACGGTGTTACCCACACGCCCCTCAAGCGTGCGCGTCTGCCTATTCCGCCACGGGCGCAAATCAAAGGGGATAAAACTATCCTTTACCTATAATAAAGAGTTGTCCCCTTCTTGTCAATACTTTTCTACTTTGTTTTTTCCTCTTCTATAAACCAAATGTGATAATGTCCTAATATACCAGTTGAGAAAATGTCCCAAAA
>JAVWKI010000173.1:0-3669 GCA_036638575.1 Anaerovoracaceae bacterium
AGCACCATTCCTAGTGAATATGCCAATGACCTCTGCCGATGGTAAGGGATGGATTTCTGATATTCATGTATTTCCAAAGAACCAAACCGTTTCTCCAACA
Source organism: Anaerovoracaceae bacterium (assembly GCA_036638575.1). Classification (GTDB taxonomy): domain Bacteria; phylum Bacillota; class Clostridia; order Peptostreptococcales; family Anaerovoracaceae; genus JAXGRD01. The sequence goes on from JAVWKI010000173.1 coordinate 101, forward strand.
AAGACTCCGCTAAACGGAAGCTCAGTATCCGTAGGAGATGTGAAAACTTGGAAGGTTGCGTTTAATGTTCCGGAAAACATGGTAGAATCGGCACAGTTAATCGTCAGTGATACACTAGATGGAGCATTGACCTACAAGACAGATTCTGTAAAGGTCTATGGACTGACAGAAAGCTCTCGTGCTAGAGGCGTGCGTACAGAAATTACAGATGCGGTAACAGAGTCAGTTATCTTTGATGTAGGGGAAAGCACAGTAGCCTTTGAATTCAAAGAAGAAAAATTCCACGAAATTGCAAAATATAGTGGCATAGAAATGGAATTTGATACCGTGGTAGGAAAAGAGATTTTGGAAAGAGAAGGGGCAACGGTAGAAAATGATGCAGACCTTGGATTTACAGATAAAAGCGGAATCCTACACCTATTCAAAACTCCTAAGCCAGCGAAAATTCACATCGGAACGATTTTGGTAAAAAAAGTTGGTGGAGACAATAATCCATTAGACGGAGCAATCTTCCACCTTGCATCATCAGAAGACAATGCAAAAAAAGGAAACTATCTAAAGATGGGCGCAGAGAATGTCCTTGTGGATTTCAATGAACCTGGTTATGATGGAGCAACTCCTTGGAATGGAGAACCGGTTCCGGGACAGGTTGGACAGGTGGCCTTTGAAGGGGTCAATGACCTAGACGAAAATGATGTACCAAAGACCTATTGGCTGGTAGAAGAAAAGGCACCGGCGGGATACAACAAGCTTTCCGGACCGATTGCTGTAACCTTTGAGGCAGATAAGGCAACAGAGGCCAACGACTACACGATGGAAACCACAGTGAAAAATACTCAGGGCTTCGTTCTTCCATCAACAGGAGGAATGGGAACAATATTATTTACCATTGGCGGAATCATCCTTGTTGGTGTAGCAGCGACAATCTTTGTTGCAGGCAGAAAAAAGAAGTCCAACGAATAAGTGAATTAGTGAAAATAGAAGGAAAGGCAAAGAAGGGTATCTTATAATAAATTAAGCAGTTATGCTCCCCGGTCATGAAGAGGGAAGTCCGGGGAGCTTTGCTGTGAAGGAAAAAACACAATTTTTAGATAAAATAGAAAAAAACATGATTTTGTAGTATAATAATAGAAAAATTATCTAAAAAAAGATAGGAATTTAGCGTAGATAGGGATGAAATTTTGAGGGTGTAAGAGAGAGGAGAAACATGAGCAAAAAAAGAAAAAAACAGGGATTTACCTTGGTAGAAGTGATTGTAGTTTTGGTGATTTTGGCTATTCTGGCGGCAATTTTGGTGCCTACAATGATTGGGTATATCAAAAAGGCAGAAGACAAGGTTGCCTATGTTGAGTTTCGGGCGGTAAGGGTATCTCTGCAGACGCTAATTAGTCATGAATATAATCAACATGAAAACGCAGGTCTGGCGGATGAAGGCATAGCACGCCTGTTGCAAAACCAACAGTACCCGGGGGATAATGACTTGGCCCGAGAGTTTTTTGAAGCATCGGGACTAAAAGGCGGCATAGGGGCCGTTACGATTAAGGATGGAAAGCTGTACGAATTGAACTATTTCTTAGAAGATGGAAGGGAAGCACGGCTGTCTAGTGGAGGGGAGATTCATATCTTCGGTAGTGGAACTGTAGGTGGTGATGGAGGGGAAGAAGACTAAGCACCCAATTATCCGTTATGAGCAATGGTTGTACACGATTTTGATACGCGCGATGACGTATAATAGAAGCAGAAGAGAAGAATAAAGAAGAGAAGGGAAAAAGGTGAACCATGAAGCGTACAATTTTAATTTTGCTCATCATGCTTTTGGGCGTAGGAATTCTTTTGTATCCTACTGTCAGCAACTATTTGGCAAACAAAAATGGCTCTCACGTTGTGGATTCCTATGATGAATCGGTGAAAAAAAAGACCGAGGAGGAAATTGCGGAGGAAAAGAGACTGGCCATAGAATATAACCAAAGCTTAACCGGAGAAAATATCCAGGACCCCTTTGTTCCCGGTTCAGGAAGTGTGCTTCCTCAGAATTATGAAGCCTTGCTGAATATGAATAAGGATGGGGTAATGGCCTCCGTTTTAATTCCAAAGATTTCGGTGAAGCTGCCGATTTATCATGGAACAAGCGACAAGGTGCTACAAATTGGAGCAGGTCACTTGGAAGGAACCTCCCTTCCTATTGGGGGAGAAACTACCCATACGGTAATCACAGGGCATACAGGACTTACCCATGCCAAGCTATTTACCGATTTGGAGTCCTTAAAGAAGGGGGATAAATTCTATATTAAGGTATTAAATGAAACCCTAGCCTATCGTATTGATACCATTGAGGTAATTGAACCCAAGGATACAGGGAAGCTCGTCCCTGTGGCAGGGCAGGATTATGCCAGCTTAATTACCTGTACACCTTATGGGGTAAACTCTCACCGATTGGTGGTTCAGGGGGTACGTACCGAATATGTTCCGGGAGAAGAAGATGGAATCAAGGCCATACCGGGGCGAAGCTTGATGAACAACAAGGTACTGATTGCCGCCTTGATTACTGCCGGAATCATGTCCGGATTAGTGATCTCTGTAGCAGTAATTAAGAGAAGGAGGGACAAAAATGAAGCGTAAAAGCGTGCTGACTATCATTGCAATACTTATCTTAATTGTCGGTGTTACTGTGGCGCTTTATCCCCATATCCTAAGATGGAAATACGAAAAAGAGACCAAAAGTCGCACGGAGGACTTTGTGCAGGAGGTTCGCAGCCAAAACAAAAGTCAAGGACAAGAGGGCGATAAAACCGCAAGCTGGGTGGACCTAGATGGACTATATCAGGAAATGGTAAACTATAATCAAACCCTTTATCGGGAAGGGCAAAGCTCCTTGGTGGATGCTTGGAGCTATCAGCAGGAGAGCTTTGATCTGAGCAAGTGGGGGGTGAAGGAGCCTTCTATCGGCTACATTGATCTGCCTACCATGGAGGTGAGACTGCCCATTTACTTAGGCGCAACCCGAAAAAATATGGAGCTTGGTGCTACCCACCTAAGCCAAACCAGTATGCCCATAGGTGGCAAAAATACCAATAGTGTGATTGCTGCCCACAGAGGGTATTATGGGGCGAAGATGTTCCAGGATATTGACTGGCTAAAGGAAGGGGATAAGGTTTATATCACCAATTTTTGGGAGACCTTAACCTATGAGGTTACAGGAATTTCTATTGTAGAACCTAGCCAAACAGAAGATATTTTCATTCAAGCAGGTAGGGATATGCTTACCTTGGTTACCTGTCACCCTAGCGGAGTAAATTCCCATCGTTATTTGGTTTATTGCGATCGCGTTGAATAAACAAATTGGTGCGTACCGGTGTGCGTGCCATTTTTTTTGCATTTTTCCGGGCAAGCTTGCTTAACGGTAAAAAAAGTTATAAAATAGAAGAAGTTTAGGTAAATATAACTATGTAATCAATCATTGTGGAATAGAGGTAAAATTATGCATGATATTAAAAAAATAAACGTTATGGAAGGGATCTTGGATGAGAATGATCATATCGCCCATCATGTGAAGGATCACATGACTGCCC
>JAVWKI010000174.1:0-3665 GCA_036638575.1 Anaerovoracaceae bacterium
TTTGATGATAAGGTTATTCCTGTTTTCCACAAAGAAGGAATTTGGCTTCTTCCTTCCGACCTAACCGTAGGTCAGCCCATTGAAGAGGCGATGGAACTAAAGAATGCAGTTGTGGATTTTGAAATCACGCCAAACCGTCCGGACTGCCTGTCTATGATCGGTATGGCAAGAGAGTCAGCAGCAACCTTTGGGGAAAGCCTAACTTATCCGGACATTACCCTAGAAGAAAAAGGCGAGAAGGAAACAAAAGAATTTATTTCCGTTGAGATTAAAGATAAAGATATTTGCAAGCGATATGTAGCAAGAGTAGTAACGGATGTTAAGATTGAACAATCCCCTTGGTGGTTACAAAAACGACTAATGTATGCGGGAATGCGTCCCATTAACAATATCGTAGACATTACAAACTTTGTTATGCTAGAATACGGACATCCGATTCATGCCTTTGATATTCGTCAAATTGAAGACAACAAGATTATTGTAGAAAAGGCAGAAGCAGGAGAAAAATTCACTACATTAGACGAAAAGGAAAGAACCCTAACAGACGAAATGTTGTTGATTAAGGACGGCAAGAAGGGCGTAGCCATTGCCGGCGTTATGGGGGGACTAAACTCAGATATTGAAGAAGATACAACGACGATTTTAATCGAAGCAGCAAACTTTGATGCAGATAGCATTAGAGCAACTTCAAAGAAATTAGGACTAAGAACGGAGGCCTCTGCACGATATGAAAAAGGCGTAGATCCAAACCTTTGCAGAGAAGCGGCAGACAGAGTTTGCAAATTAATTGAGCTTCTTGGAGCAGGAACAGTGGAAAAGGGTGCAGTGGACGTTTATCCGGAAGAAAAAGCGCCATGGTCTATTGCGGTAAGAGCGGAAAGAATCAACAGCATGTTGGGAATTTCTTTGACCAAAGAAGAGATGGCAGAAATTTTCCGTAGCCTTGAGATCAAGGTAGAACGCACTGAGGACGGCTTCAACCTAACGCCACCTACCGTGAGATTGGATTTGCTCACCGAAGTGGACTTTGTAGAAGAAATCGCAAGAATGTACGGTTATGACAAAATGCCGGCAACCTTGCCTAAGGGAAATAACGAAGCAAGCTTAGGTAGATTGGAAACCATCAGAAGAATGGCAAGAAATACCTTGTGCGCAATGGGTGCCAATGAAATCCAGACCTATTCCTTTGTCAGCCCAAGAGACGTGGATCGAATCGGCATTGATGAAGATTCATGGGAACGCAACTTTGTTGAGCTAAAGAACCCGCTGGGAGAAGAAAACTCTGTAATGAGAACTGTTCTGACTCCGGCGATGCTAGAAACCTTAGGGCGAAATTTTTCTAGAAATATTGACAAGGCAAAGGCCTTTGAAATTGGAAACACTTTCTGCAAGAACATTGTTGATCCAGAAGATCTTCCAGACGAGCAGGATTCCCTCTCTATTGGTCTATATGGTAAGGGATATGACTTCTTTACCCTAAAGGGAATGGTGGTTACCCTACTGGAAACACTGGGACTTAGCGACATCCGTTTTGAAGCAGAAAGCGACTACCATGTGTACCATCCGGGAAGATGTGCAAGAATCATTGCTAGCGGAAAACCGGTAGATGGAAATATGGCAGAAGAATTGTTGCGACAGGCAGACAAAAAGATAGAAGGAACAGAAGAAGAAGTAGAATTAATGAAGAGCATGGTTGCCATGATGGTAGATAACCTAGAAGGCGGACCAGTTGAACTGGGTATCATGGGAGAAATTCACCCGGATGTTGCCGAGGAATATGGAATTGGAACCAAATGCTATTGCTGCGAGTTAATGTTCTCTGTTGTTTGCGATATTGCACATCCGGAAGTGGTTTACACGCCATTACCAAAATATCCTTCAACCGGTAGAGATATTGCCTTGCTTGTGCAAGAGGATTTACCGGTAGGAGAGATTGAGCAGTGCATTATCAATGCCGGCGGAGCCTTATTAGAGGATGTGAAGCTGTTTGACATCTACAGAGGAGAGCAGGTAGAAGAAGGGAAGAAGAGTGTAGCATTTGCATTAACTTACCGTGACACAGAAAAAACCCTTACCGATGAAGAAGTGTTGCCTGTACACAATAAGGTACTAGAAGTATTAAAAGAAACATTTAATGCGGTGTTAAGGGAAATATAACGAGGTGAATTGATGAATAAAGTGAGCATAAATATTTGTGGCCAAGATTATGTGATTACGGGAGAAAAAAGTGCGGAGCATATTGCCAAGGTTGGCGCCTATGTAGATAGAAAGATGCGAGAGATTGCAGAAGGAATCAAGGGCAAACCACTTTCTGCAATAGCAGTGCTTGCGGCAGTTAACGCGGCAGATGAGTACTTCACCCTAATTGATGATATTGAAGAAATGAAGCGAAGCAACGAGCAACTAGAGAGCCAGAGCAATCATTATGTTCAGCTTTGGGAAGAGGCAAAGAAGAGCTTCGTAGAATACAAAGAAGACGTGCAAGCAGAACTAAAAGCGCTAAAGCAACAAAAAGATGCTACAGTAGGCCAGCTGCACGACAAGGATAAAGAAATAGAAGCCATGCTCCGGAATCAAAAAGCCATGGAAGCAGAAATGCAAAAAGGCTCGGACAAGGCAGTGAAAGAAATGGAAGCAAAATATAAAGATCTGGAAAATAACTTTTTCGATTTGCAAATGGAAAATATTCAGCTGAAAAGTGAACTTGAAAAAGTGAAAAGCCAGCTAGAATGGAAGAAGGGCGAATGAACGATAAAGCCATTAGAGTTTTAGAATACAGTAAAATCATTAATACCTTAAAGGAACAAGCAGGCTCAGAGATGACAAGAAAAGTCATCTCTGAGCTAAAGCCGTTTCAGGACATTCGTGTGATTAGAGAGGCATTAGAGGAAACGGGCGAAGCAGTATTGCTGATTACCCATAAAGGGCCGCTACCTTTAGGGAATTTTTACGACATCGGTGGGTTGATTAATCTAGCCAAAAAAGGCGGATGCTTAACCATGGCCGACTTATTGAAGATATTATACAATTTGACCATTACCATCAACGTGGTAAATTTCCTCAAGGGAGATCTGCCGCCATTACCCATATTGCAGGAAATGGGACAGGTTTTGGAAATCTATCCTTCCTTGAGAGAGGATATCGACCGTTGTATTCTCAGTGAAGATGAAATGGCAGATAATGCCAGCAGTGAGCTGAGGAGCATAAGGCGGAGCATCGTAAGACAAAACGAAGCATTAAAAACCAAGATGAATCATATTCTTAATTCATCAGACAATAAAACCATATTACAGGATGCGATTGTGACCATGCGAGATGGACGATATGTTATTCCGGTCAAGGCGGAGCATCGCGGAAAGGTACCGGGAATTGTTCATGATCAATCGGCAAGCGGGGCAACCTTGTTTATTGAGCCACAAGTGATTGTTAACCTAAACAACGAGCTACGACAGCTTGAAGCCGATGAACAAGCAGAAATTGCCAGGATTCTCAAGGATCTTACCGAGCGGGTTGCAGAGCACTATGATGGATTGCGGAACAACCAAGAGCTGTTAGTACAGATGGACCTGATTACCGCAAAAGGCAAGCTTTCTTCATTACAGCGAGGTGAATGCCCTGAAATTAATGAAGAAGGAATATTGGATTTAAAACAAGCAAGACATCCG
>JAVWKI010000175.1:0-3634 GCA_036638575.1 Anaerovoracaceae bacterium
ACACCAAAAACGCTGCAAAGGCAGTGAAAAACAGAGAAAATATTGAAGTATTATAGGGAGAAATAGATGAAAGTAGTTACCGTAGTGGGTGCACGTCCCCAGTTTATTAAGGCGGCGGTTGTATCAAGAGTGCTGAGAACCCAAATGGAGGAAGTCATTATCCATACAGGGCAGCATTATGATCATAATATGTCTGACGTCTTCTTTGAAGAGCTGGAAATTCCAAAGCCAGACTACAATCTAGGCATTGCCGGGGGAACCCACGGAAAGATGACCGGGGAGATGCTGATTGCCATTGAAGAAGTGTTGATGAAGGAAAACCCAGATGTGGTTTTGCTTTATGGAGATACCAATTCAACCTTGGCAGGAGGATTGGCAGCAGCTAAGCTGCACATACCGGTTTGCCACGTAGAGGCAGGGGCGAGACTGGGAAGTATGGTCAATCCGGAAGAGATCAATCGAATTTTGACCGATAATATTTCCGATGCACTGCTGTGCTGTGTAGAATCGGCTGTAGAATTCCTAAAAAAGGAAGGCAAAACAGAAAACGTATACTTGGTAGGAGATCCCATGTATGATGCCTTTAAGTATTACAGTCATCGGGTGGGGGACAAGGTTCCTGAAACCCTTGAGGGACTAGAGGGGGAAGCCCTTAGTCTTCCTGAGGACTTTTACTATTTAACCTGCCATCGGGAAGAAAACACAGGGGAAGATGAAACCTTGCTGGAGATTTTAACCGCAATGGAAGCCTTAGATGCGCCATGTATTTATCCTGTGCATCCAAGGAACAAAAAAACGGCAATTCGATTGCAGAAGGAGCATCAATTCAAGAATATTTTGTTTTGCTTGCCGGTAGGCTATTTAATGTCCGTTTACCTGGTCAACCATGGAAAAAAGATTGTTACAGATTCAGGCGGTTTGCAGAGAGAAGCCTTCTTTGCAGGGAAGCAATGTGTGACGGTGTTTGACCATATTGTATGGCCGGAAACCATGAGTGAAAATAGAAATCAATTGTCAAAACCAAACAAAGGGGAAATTTTAGAAAAACTAAAAACTCCGGTGAATTTTGATCATGTGGGCGCACCGTTTGGAGACGGTCATTCCGCAGAAAAAATTGTAGAAATAATGAAGGAGAGGTATAGTAAATGAAATACGCATTAATCGGTTGCGGAAGAATTGCAACCAACCATATGAAGGCAGCAGTAAACAACAAGATGGAAATCGTTGCAGTTTGTGACATATTACCACAAAAGATGGAAGATATTTTGGTGAAGCATGAATTAAATGGGGATGCTTCAATCGGAAGATACGAAGATTACAAGGAAATGATTGCCAAGGCTAAGCCGGAAGTGGTAAGTATCGCAACAGAAAGTGGAAACCATGCAGAAATCGCTCTTTTTTGCATTGACAACGGTGTTCATGTAATCATTGAAAAACCAATGGCGATGAGCATTGCAGATGCAGATGAAATCATCAAGAGATCCCAGGCCAAGGGGGTAAAGGTATCCGCTTGTCACCAGAACCGATTCAATGTAGCCATTCAGGAAATGAGAAAAGCCGTTGAAGCAGGACGATTTGGACAGGTTTCTCACGGTTCAATTCACGTGAGATGGAACAGAGATCACGGCTACTATGATCAGGCTTCTTGGAGAGGAACTTGGGCAGAAGACGGTGGTGCATTGATGAACCAGTGTATCCATGGAATTGACCTACTTAGATGGATGATGGGCGATGAAATTGAAGAAATTTATGGTGCGACAAGACAGCAGTTCCACGATTATTTAGAGGCAGAAGACGTGGGTATGGCGGTAATTAAGTTCAAGAACGGTGCCATTGGAACCATTGAAGGAACAACCAACGTTTATCCGAAGAATTTAGAAGAAACCTTATACATGTTTGGAAAGACCGGAACAGTAAAAATCGGCGGAACCTCAACCAACAATATTGATGTTTGGGATTTTGCAGATGAAACAGAAGAAGACAGCAAGAATAAGGGCCTAATAGAAGAAACCAGTAACGTATACGGAAATGGGCATACCAGCTTGTTTGCTGATGTCATTGAAGCAATCGAGCAGGATAGAGCACCATATGTAGATGCTTATGCAGGTAGGAATGCACTGGAAGTTGTTCTTGCCATTTACAAGAGCCAGAAAACAGGACAGCCGGTGAAGATGCCATTAACAGAATTTGCAAGCATCCAGATGAAAGGCGAATTTTAATAAAATGAAAAAGTTTTTTTATGACTTGTCCTTTAGCTTTACTTCAATGGTTGTGCCAATGATTGTTCTGCAGCTGATTATCTATCCGATTGTCAGCAGAAGGATTTCTGATGATACCTACGGATTGATGATTACGACATTTTCAATGATTATGTTGGTAGCAGGAACTTTTGGTACAGAATTTAATAATATTAGATTGCTGAAAGAGAATTCATATAAAAAAGAAGGACTTGTAGGAGATTTCAATTTCCTCTTGATTGGATATAATATCATTTCGATTATTGTGATGTTTATCATCATGAGGATGTTGGATTATGAGCTAAATTTATTTTCCTTGGTGGTGATCGTGCTGATCGCCGCCTTAATGCTCATTAACTCTTATGCAGAAGTTGCTTTTCGATTGGTGCTTGATTATCAAAAGATTTTGATGAGCAAGGTCATGATGGCAGTGGGGTACTTGGTTGGTCTTGGCTTATTTTTGCTGACAAGGCATTGGGAACTGATTTATTTTTCTTCCCAATTCTGTACCTTTATTTTTTTCCTTTGGAAGACAGACCTTCTTCATGAAGGCTTTCAGCGGACAAAACTGTTAAAGGAAACCCTAAAGGACGCAACCTTCTTACAAGTTTCAGGCTTTTTATTGAGAGCGATTAATTATGCGGATAAATTGTTGCTTTTCCCTCTGCTTGGGGGAGCGGGTGTATCGATTTATTATACGGCAAATTTATTCGGAAAAATTATTCTTGAGGGGCTTACGCCGGTAAACAATGTAATTTTAAGTTACCTGAGAAGAAGAGAGACATTTTCTAATCAGATTTTTTTATTGTATACCTTGGTATGTAGTCTCGTCTGTGCAGTGGGATATTTTGTTTGTGTGTTGATCAGTAGACCGGTGTTAACCATACTGTTCCCTCAGTGGGTAGACAGTGCCATGGAGCTTGTGCCAGTTACGACATTGAGCATTTGTGTGTTTGCTGTAAGCAGCTTATTGCTGCCGTTCACATTGAAGTTTTGTAATATTATGTGGCAAGTGTTGATCAATGGTAGCACATTTGTACTATACATTATCTGTGCCTATAGCTTTTTTCAGCTTTATGGGGCGAAAGGATTTTGTTTTGGAATATTGCTAGGGTACGTTTGTCGGTTGCTTTTGGTGATCATCATCTACCTTGCAAATAATAGAAAAAAGGAAAAGGTGGAAGTAAATGAGTGAATACTTTGTACATGAGTCAAGTTACATTGACGATAATGTAGAAATTGGAAAAGGAACAAAAATTTGGTTTTTTTGTCACGTTCAAAGCGGAGCAAAAATTGGCGAGGATTGTTCCTTCGGCCAAAATGTAAATATAGGAAATCACGCCATTATCGGCGATCGCTGCAAGGTACAGAACAATGTTTCTATCTATGAAGGGGTA
>JAVWKI010000176.1:0-3580 GCA_036638575.1 Anaerovoracaceae bacterium
GTCTCCTTCAACAGTTCCAGAAACTTAAATTGCCCACTCAAGGCCTAGTCGCTCAATGGTTTCCTTTGTTGGATTTCCAGTTTTCTTGTCCCAACCTGCATAGGTATAGTAAGAATCTAGCGCTGCCTCAAACTGTTCTGGTGTTAGCTGTGCAACTTCCCCTTCTGCATATTCGATAGGCAAGAATGCCTTTGCCGGTAACTGGTCCTCGTTTCTGGTCAATCCTAATTTTTCATTGAAAATTTTCATCATGACAATTCTTCGCTCGCCGATTTCCTGTAGATCTTCAATGGTATAATCCGCACCCATTCCGTACTTGCAATAATCCAGCAGATCCTTCGGTCCATAAAGCTGCCATGCCGGTCCCCATGCAAATTGGCACAGACAAAGGGAGTCCATCATCGCATAGAACTTCTGTGTCGCCCAAGAAAACTTTGCTTTATTGTCATTTAAGATTCCATAAGCATCACATTTCTCAAAGGTATCGAGCATGTTTGGCCAAATCCAGTTTTGATCATCGTCCGGAGCCATCAACGCTGGGTCATGTTCAACCGACTGGTGATCCGCACCATAAGGATTTACCGCATAGTGTACCGCTAAGTTTGGCTTAAACTGCACCATGTGCGCCGGCCATTCCTGACCCTTGCAGGCCACAACCAAGTCTTCGGTTCCTCTACCAATAGTCTTTGCGGCTTCCACACTTCCCTTCGCCAGTAAGGCACCAATCCCCGGTTCTCTCTTCACGATCTTTTCGATCAATACGGAGAAGCAATCGCCATTTCCGTAAGAAAGATCCAGTCCGTCGGTATCTTCTTTGGTCAAAAGTCCCTGTTCAAAGCAGTCCATCGCCCAGGCAATGGTTGCACCACAGGTAATGGTATCAATTCCGTACATGTTGCAAAGCTGGTTGGCGTGGCAAATTTCTGCCAAATCCGTATTTCCGCAATAAGAGCCAAAGGTTGCCAGTGTCTCATACTCCGGTCCTCCGTAGAACGGATCTGCTTTCCCCGGAATTTCTACTGCTCGTTTACAACGAATCGCACAGCCAAAGCAAGTTTCTCTGCTCTTTAGTACGGTTTTGGTCATTGTGGATCCAGCCGTATCCTTCCAGCCATCAAATAATCCCTTTTCCCAGTTAAAGGACGGTAAAAATCCCTCTGCTGCGTGGCCATCTACACAACCACCCGATCCGTGCTTGGTGGTGTCTAGAATTACCGGATTTGCTTCCATTCTTTCCTTCACATTGAGGGTTAGGGTTTTCATGCCATCAGGATCTACGGGTTTTACCGATGGTTTTTTCTTTACGGCAAAAGCCTTAAGATTCTTTGATCCCATTACTGCACCTAGACCGTTTCGTCCAAAGGCTCTACTTCTCTGGTGCATAATTGCCGCATAAGGAAGAAGATTTTCTCCTCCCGGTCCGATAATTGCTGATTCGATCTTGGTTTCTCCCAGATCCTCCATAAGCAACTGATCTACTTCACCGGTTACCTTTCCCCATAGGTTGCCGGCATCTCTTAGCTCCACCTTGTCTCCGTCAATATAAATATATACAGGTTTTTCTGACTTGCCCTTGACGATCAAGGCATCATAGCCATTTGCTGCGAAGGCGGCAGGCAAAAATCCACCTACCTGTGAATCTCCCGCAAGGCCCGTCAATGGACTCTTTGTGGCTAAATTCATTCGGCTGTTTCCACTGATGGCAATGCCGGTCAGCGGTGATACAGAAAACACCATCATGTTCTCAGGAGACAGCGGATCTACTTTTGGATCCATCTCCTTCAGTAGTAGGTACATACCCAGTACTGAACCGCCCGGGTACTTTGCGTAAATTTCCCCCGGAAGCGTCTCCTTTGTGATGCTGCCTTCCGTTAAATTCACATATAACAGCTTTCCTTCTTTAAACATAATATCCTCACCTTTCTTAAACAATCTGTTGATCCTTGGCTAAATTATTCTTTATACAAAAAAACGCAAAGGCGGGCTTCCCAATTTGGGTTGGCCAGATTCTCCTTTGCACTATGGCAGGCAACAAGATCGCTCTCATTACCCTAACGTTTCTGTCAAACCACGTGGGCCCGATAGAAATCGGAGCTATTTTCTTGTCTTGCCATTATAACTTTTTGCCAAAAGCTTTGTCAACGGCCGCAAGGGCAATATTGTGACTTTTCTGACATTTGAGCCATTTCGACAATTTAGTTTTGTTGTCAAAGCAAACTAGTTCTGTTTTTCCTTTTTTCTTCGGTTGACAGCTTCTGCCTTAAACTGTTAGAATATCCACAGGTAACAACTTAATACACTATCCGAATTCCCCTTCGCCTAAGGCTTTGGCTACGGCACCGGGAACGATGGGTTCAATCGGAAACGGCTGGATCTCCCGTGTTTGGAAAGGAAAGTGCGAATAATAATATTGGTAGATTATGTTCTCATCAGGCCTTTTTGCGTACGCGAAAAGGCTTTTATTTTTCCTAATGTTACGAACTTATACGCTAAAGTTTGAAATCGGAGGCAAATTGTTATGAAACTTAGAAAAATGACCTTGAACATTAACGGTGCAGATCGAATGTTCATCTGTGATCCTGAAAAGGATACCTTGGCAGACGTGGTGAGACGGCTTGGTCTTACCGGAACAAAAATTGGTTGTGGAACAGGTGTCTGCGGCTCATGCTCCCTTATTCTCAACGGGGAAGTGATTCGCTCTTGTACCAAAAAAATTACCAAAGTCGAAGAATACAGTGAAGTGCTTACCATCGAAGGGATCGGAGCGCCTAGACACCTCCACCCATTACAGGTTGCCTTTATGCACTACGGAGGGGTTCAGTGCGGTTTTTGTACTCCGGGGTTCATTGTTTCCGCCTACGCACTTCTTGAAAAAAACAATCATCCAACGAGAGAAGAGGTGCGGGATCATTTCCAGAAAACAAGAAATATTTGCAGATGTACAGGATACAAGCAAATTGTTGATGCGGTAATGATGGCAGCAAAAGTTGTCCGTGGAGAATGCTCCATTGACGAAATCAAGGTAGATGAAGGAAAGCCGGGAGATTACTATGGCAAGCCTATAGTTCGCCCTGCCGCCTTGGCTAAGGTCTGTGGCCTTGCCGATTATGGGGATGATATCGAATTGAAAATGCCGGAAAACTCCCTTCATGCGGTAATGGTACAGCCTAAGGTTGCCCATCATGCCAAGATAAAAAACATTAATATTGAAGAAGCTCAGGCAATGCCTGGCGTTTATAAGGTGGTTACCCACAAGGACGTTAAGGGTTCAAACCGACTGAATATGTTTCAGTTTACCCCTCGTTCTCTCGCCACCAAACAGTCACATATCCTATTACAGGAAGACAAAATCCACAACTATGGCGACATCGTTGCCCTTGTCGTTGCGGATACCAAGGCCCATGCTAAGGATGCGGCAGCAAAGGTCACCATTGACTATGAACCGTTGCCAGAGTACTTGAATTACCTTGAGGCAGTAATGCCCGATGCGGTTCGTATCCACGAGGATCATCCAAACATGTGGAGTATGCAGCCAACAATCAAAGGGGCTGGCCATGATACGGACAAATTATTTGATGAT
>JAVWKI010000177.1:0-3554 GCA_036638575.1 Anaerovoracaceae bacterium
TACATGCTAATCTCTGTAAATCCGGGGATGGTATTCACTTCATTAAATACCACTTCCTTGTTTTCTGTCAAGAAGAAATCCACCCTTGACATTCCTCTACAACCCAAGGTCTTGTAAATTTCAAGGGCTGCTGCTTGCATCTCACAAGCCTTGGTGGGCGAAAGATCTGTTACGACTTCCGTCCTAGATGCCGGATTATCATATTTTGCATCATAATCATAAAACTCCGCTGCGGATAAGATTTCTCCTATAGGCGACGCCTGTGGATCTCGATTGCCCAAAACGGCAATTTCCATTTCTCTGCCCACAATTGCCTCTTCAATTAAGATCTTATGATCCTCCATTGCGGCTTTTTTTATTCCTTCAAAAAGTTCTTCCTTACTATTTACCTTGGAAATTCCCACCGAAGAACCTGCGTTAGCCGGCTTAACAAACAAAGGATAGTTTCCATGAAATACTCGGCGAATGTTTTCCATCTCTTCCATCGGTCCTGAGGAAAAGGTATATCGGTCAGTAAGGTAATATTTTGCTTGCCTTATTCCGGTTTTTTCTACCAATATCTTGGTAACACTCTTGTCCATGGCACAGGCAGAAGCAAGTACCTTCGGTCCCACGTAAGGCAAGCCTGCTATTTCCAGCAGTCCCTGCATGGTTCCGTCCTCTCCGTCCTTACCATGAAGCACAGGGATAACACAGTCAACCCAAATCTTCTTTCCACCCATGGTGCTTATCCCATGGACACTTCGATCGGGACAAATATAGGCCTCTCGATTGCCTCGTTTTCTTATCCACGATCCCTTTGCAATTTTATCCGGATCTGCGGTTGTCTCTATCCATTTCCCCTCCTTGGTAATACCGATGGTCCGGACATTATACTTTTCTCTGTCGATCTTGGTCAAGATTAACCCTGCCGACTTACAAGAAACTTCATGCTCTGTACTCGTTCCTCCAAATATCACCAATAGATCAAGTTTGCCGTCTTTCATTATTTCTCCTATTTGCTGCTTTACGCTAATTCATTCCTTCGTTGCTTTTATTCGTTTCCATAGTCCCCAGAAAGGGCCTTAATTCTTTCATTAATATCCAGTACCGTTTGTGTTGGTTTATAGCCTACCTGCCCAAAAACTTCTTCATGTAATCGACTTACATTAGAATTCAAGGTTACCGCCACCAATTAATTTACCGTTATATTCATACGGCCATCCGATGCTGTCTCCCATCTTGTAGGAAGCCACATCCAGTATCATGCCCATAATGTCCGATGTAGACATATTGGTTTTTACTTCGGATAATGCCAGATCCACCGTACGGTTAAGATCTCCTATGCTCATACTTGCTGCCTTACTTACCGCAGCATTGATCACCTCTCTTGATCTTGCCGCTCGATAAATATCGCTGTCAACATATCGCATTCTACAAAATTCAACAATTTGCTTGCCGGACAACGTCTGTTTTCCTCCGGAAGAAAGGTGCAAGGTTCCCACTGCATAATCCGGAACCGTCACTTCAAGTCCTCCCATACTGTCCACAATCTCAGCAATGCTAGACCAGTCAAGACGAACAAACTCCTTGATGTTCAAATCTAAATTTCGATTTAGCGCGTTGATCATATTTGCAGGACCACCATAAGCATGGGCATGGTTCACCTTATCAATTACATGCTCTCCGTTTTCCAGTACATCCAAATAGGAATCTCGATATACGGAAATCAGTTTTACATCCTTTGTTTTTTTATTGATGCTGGCAATGACAATAGAGTCTGCTCTGGAATGCTCCGCCCCATTTCCTTCATTGCTTCCGGTATCAATTCCCAGAATCGCTATATTACGATAGTCCTTTAGCTCCTGGGAAATCTTTGCATCGCCTTCAAGCTCTTCTGATTTAATCTCAACCTTTTCAACCTTTGCCGCCTTGCTTCTGATAAAGGCATAGCCACTTATCAAGCCAATTAAAATTATGGCAATAAGACTTAGGGCAATAATGATTGCAACCTTTTTCTTCTTTGATTTTTTTGGCTTCTTCTCCCCTGAACTTATCGTTGCAGTAGGATTCTCCGAGCCGGTTACCCCAAACTCTTGTTCAAAATCCTTTTCCGAATAATTCTCCGGTTTCCTTCTTCTCATCGATGCTTACCTGATTTCCTTTCTCCTATTGTTCCGTTTATTGATCCGTCTTCTTTGTGGTCTTTCCTTCGTTTCCATAAACTCCGGATTTTTCTTTGATTCGTTCATTAATATCTAGGACCGTTTGTGTCGGCGTATAGCCTTCCTGTCCAAATAGATCTTCGTGAAGCTTAACCACATTAGATTTCAACGTTACCGGTACATCATAGGAGACACCATTAATCATCGCCCCCTGAAATTCATAAGGCCAGCCGATACTTTCTCCGATTTTATAAGAACCTAAATCCAGCAAGATGCTCATTAGCTCTTTTGAAGAAATACTGGTTTTGATTTCTGACAATGCAAGGTCTGCCGTTTCATTTAACTCTGAAAGCTTTAACTTCTTTGCCTTATCAAAGGAAGCATTAATTACTTCCCGCATTCTTCCTGCTCTGTGATCGTCTCCATCGGTATAACGCATTCTGCAAAATCCAACGATCTGCGTTCCTGTAAGGGTTTGCTTACCCGCCTCCTGAATATCTGCCGGCTGATACACCCCTAGGGCTCTTGAACTGGAAGTAATAATATGGTTTAATTCTTTTCTTGTGGCTTCGGTAACCTCTACCTCAAGACCACCCATGCTGTCGGTTACATTGGCAACCGTCATCCAGTCCATACGGATAAATTCCTGTACATTTAAGTCTAGGTTCCGGTTAATGGCACGTAAGGTATTGGTCGGTCCACCATAGGCATGGGCGTGATTTACCTTATCAATCACATGCTTACCCGCCTCTTCCACATCCAAATAGGAATCTCTGTAAACCGATGCCATTTTTACTTCCTTGGTTTTTTTGTTAATGCTGGCAATAATTATTCCGTCGGTTCTTGCCGTTTCCGGGTCCTCGTCATAGGCTGCTCTTGAGTCGATGGCTAGGATAGCAATATTTCGGTAATTCTTTAGATCCTCTGATACCTTAGGATCAATATCTAAGTCTCCTACCTCAAGCTCTACCTGATCCACCTTATCAAACTTGTTCATCAAGAAGCTATATCCCATAGCCACCCCTGCCAAGATCAATAAAATGAAACAAATAAGAACGATGATTACCGTTTTCTTTCGATTTCTCTTCTTTTTGTTTTTTCCTTTTTTCTTGCCTGCGTTGCTGCCTTTTCTTTTCTTTTTTGTGCCTCTCTTGGGCTCTTCTCCCAGATCACTTAATTGACCTTCAAACTCTTTTTCAAAGTCCTCTTCTGAATAATATCCGTCTTTATCTGATCTCATTCTTTTCTCCTTGTTTTTTTATTTTTTTCAAAAATTCCGCCGTTCTTTCCTGGACATCCTCGGCCTTAAATACAGAGGAGCCTGCGACGAAAATTTCTACTCCGGAGGAAGCAACATGGTCTATATTTTCCAAGGTAATCCCTCCGTCGATTTCTATATCAAAGCAAAGT
>JAVWKI010000178.1:0-3519 GCA_036638575.1 Anaerovoracaceae bacterium
GGTTATTCTTTCCGCAATGAAGCGCCGTGGAACATTTTACTACAAGAAGAAACATTTTCTTCCCATCTCCACCTTGCTTTATCGCCTTCGACAAAATGCCTTTTCTCTGGGGACTATTTGTCTTTTATCCATGACCACCCTAGTGGTTATTGCCACAACAAGCTGTCTATATTTTGGTGCGCAGCACTCCCTTCAACAAGATTATCCAACGGATGTAAAGGTTAGTGTCTCCTATAAAGAGCAGCTTCCCGATAGTGGGTTTTTGTTCTCCCAAATTGAAGAGATCTTGCAAAAACATCAGCAAACTCCAAAGAATCTAAAAGAACTTTATTCCTTGAATTTCTCTGTTCCTGCGGATCCGTCTCAAACCTCTTTGGAAGACGATAAGGGCATCTTTGCAAAGGATGCTGTCCTAATCAGTGTTTTGACCGCAGATTCCTATAACCAGCTTACCGGAACACCGATAGAAGCCTTGGAGAAAAACCAGATCCTACTTTTTGACAGCGCCGGAAAAACTCCGCCGTCAAGCTTCTCTCTTTTGGGCGAAACCTATGGGGTAAAGGACAAGCTTACCACCTTTCCAGAAAGCAATATTCCACTGGAAAGCACCATGAATCGTTATGGCCTAGTAGTGGACACCACAGAAACCATGATGAAGATTTATCAAGGACAAACCGCCGAATACCGTGAATATGGTGGGGTCGGCACAGTAATGACCTATACCATACAGTTTGACTTAACCGGTACCGCTGCAGAAAAAAAAGAATGTGAGCAGGCCTTAAAAGCATTACACCTCCCCGGTGAAGAACCATCCGGTGCGGATCAAGGCGCAGCTTCATCACAAGGGGCTACTGAGGCTCAAGGCACAGCTTCACCACAAAAGGCTACTGAGGCTCAAGAACCCCCTCCAGAACAAGAAGCAAGCCTTCAAGTCTCCGGCAAGGAATTCGCACAAGAAGAATACAATGCCAAAATCGGAGGAATTTTCTTCATTGGTCTCTTCCTCAGCATCTTATTCTTACTCATTACGGTTCTGGTCATTTACTACAAGCAACTGGCACAAGCCTTCTCCGACAAAGCAGATGTAACCGTCATGAAAAAAATCGGATTTAGCAACCAGCAGATAAAGCAAAGTATTCTATGGCAGTTTTCTACGGTCTATCTTCTCCCACTGATCATTGCCCTGCTTCATGCTACAATACTTTATCAAGGCATCACCAAGCTCCTCCTCTTCTTTTCCCTTGAAGGGAGCGCCCTCTTTAACAAATGCCTGCTTTTCTCTGCGGCCTCCTTCAGTGGTGTATACCTTATCGCCTTCTTCCTTTCCACCCTTTCTTACTACCTCCTTGTAAGTGGTAAGAAGCCAAGGGGATAGGGCAATAATTTCTGTTTTCCCTTGCGGCTAAAGCCGCGGAAAATGAGCAACAGGTCCTGTTCTCCGTCCATTAAAATAGCACCTTTCGGTGCTTTTTTGGTGCGGATACCTTCGCTTTGCTTCGCTGTCCCATTTTCCCCTGCGGCTAAAGCCGCGGAAAATGAGCAACAGGTCCTGTTCTCCGTCCATTAAAATAGCACCTTTCGGTGCTTTTTTGGTGCGGATAACAGGAGTCGAACCTGCATGAAGGTTAATTCACACGGACCTGAACCGTGCGCGTCTGCCAATTCCGCCATATCCGCATAGATTTTTGTTGGCTGATTTTTGTGACTTCTTTTTAATGATAATCTCCCCTGTCTATTCTGTCAATAGTTTTTTCTTTATCCCTTCTGACCGTTTGGGCTGTAACTTCCGCGTCCAAAGAGAGTCAACAACAAAGGCAGTAGGAAACTCTGCTAGGGAAAATGTTTTTTTGTGAAAGCCGTGTCCGGAGCAGGATAGATCAGCGCACGTTCTTTTGACTCACGTTCTTTTCTCGCAAAGCAACTTCAAGCAGAAGGGTTGAACCGATTCAAACGCACCTTTGCAGCGTCCAGTAGCATGGCCAACAAATAAAAAAGAAATTTTGACGAATCCCCTTTGCTGTGTTACTATTTTCATTATGAAAAAGCGTAAATTAAAAAAAGGGAAAAAAATAGGCATTCTTTTCGCCTCAATACTGATTCTCTTCGTCTGTATCTATGGACTTTCTTTGTCTGCAAAGCTTTCCCGCGTTCCGGATACACCGTTAAACAGTCATCTTGATTATCCTGTTCAGGGAATCGACGTTTCTGCTTATCAGGGAAAAATTGACTGGGGAACCTTGTCTGATCAAGGGATCGCCTTTGCCTTTATTAAGGCTACGGAGGGAAGCGGCCATGTGGATGAATACTTTGCGTACAATTGGAAGGAGTCTCATAAGACGCATCTGCGCGTTGGTGCTTATCACTTTATGAGTTTTGAAACCCCTGGGAAGAGTCAAGCGGATAATTTTATCAAGACTGTTTCCCAAGAAAAGAATATGCTTCCACCTGTAATTGATGTGGAGCTTTATGGTGGATTTATCCAGAACCCTCCAGAAGCAGAGGCGGTTTATGCCATCTTGAATCCTTTGCTAGAACGTGTGGAAAAGGAGTATGGGATGAAGCCACTTCTTTACACCTCCGGCTATGTTTATGATAAATATCTATCGGGAAGGTACGAAGATCATGACATTTGGATTGCCGATCCCAATTTAAAACAACCCCTTTCCGACCAAAGGAATTGGAAGTTCTGTCAATATTCTTTTGAAGGAGTATTGAAGGGATACAAGGGGGAGGTTCAACATATTGACCTTAATGTATTTAATGGCTCTGCTACTGAATTTCTCCGCTATGGAAAATAAACAGGCTGCGAAAAATAATTTTCACAGCCTGTTTTATTGTTTATCGATATTTTTCAGCTAGGATTCGGCCTACATAAACGCCGCTGGCTGAAGCTTGAGAAAGGGAGTGGGTTACACCGGAGCCATCTCCTAGTGCGTAAAGCCCTTTTACCTTTGTTTCTAAATGCTCATCTACTTCTACCTTGGAGTTATAGAATTTAACTTCTACACCATACAGAAGGGTGTCTTCATTTGCCGTTCCCGGCGCAATCTTATCTAGTGCATAGATCATCTCAATGATGTTGTCTAGCTGTCTCTTTGGAATAACCAGACTCAAATCTCCCGGTGTAGCTTTGAGGGTTGGTCTGGTGAAACACTTTTCCATCCTTCGATCACTACTTCTTCTGCCCTTAACCAAATCTCCGAATCTTTGAAGCAATACTCCGCCGCCCAACATGTTTGAAAGCTTTGCAATTGATTCACCATAACCGTTGCTATCTTTAAACGGCTCAGTAAACTGATTGGAAACCAGTAAGGCAAAGTTGGTATTTTCTGTCCGCAGGTTTGGATCTGCATAGCTGTGTCCATTAACCGTTACAATTCCGCTTGTGTTTTCTGCAACAACCTCACCATAAGGGTTCATGCAAAAAGTTCTCACCATATCGTTATATTTATCGGTCTTATATACAATCTTGCTTTCGTAAACATCATCGGTAATGTGCTTAAATACCTCCGCAGGTAG
>JAVWKI010000179.1:0-3503 GCA_036638575.1 Anaerovoracaceae bacterium
TTTCATTGACGATCTGTAGGTTTTCCGTTAGCATCTCCATGGTGTTCATCCCCGAAAGAACGCAGCTTATGGAGGGCTGGGTAAAGAGCCAACGAAAGGCCCAGTAGGCAGGACTTTTTGTAGGATCCTTGGCCTTCATTATGGAAATTGCCTTTTCTGGAAGGTGATTTGCCAAAAGACCACCTCTCAAGGGTTCCATAATGATCACTGGGATGCCTTTTTTCCAAGCGGTTTCTACGCCCTGTCTCCCGGCCTGAGCAAATTCATCCATATAATTGTACTGAACTTGGCAAAATTCCCAAGGGTAAGCATCGAGCAGATCTAAGAAATTTTTGGTGTTTCCATGGTAGGAAAATCCGATTTTTTTGATTTGGCCGGAGGCTTTTTTCTCCTTTATCCAGTCCAAAACACCCAAAGAGATAAGCTTGTTCCAAACCTCTTTATCCGGAAGCATGTGAAATAAATAGTAGTCCACATAATTTGTTTGAAGCCGAGAAAGCTGTATTTGGAAATATCGCTCCAAGTCTTGGGGCTTTTTTACTAGATAGTGGGGGAGCTTCGTGGCAATTTGCACCTGATCTCGGCAGTGATTGGCCGCAAAAATCTTGCCCAAAAGCACTTCGTTTCCGGGATAAATATAAGCGGTATCAAAATAAGTTATGCCCTGCTCCAAAGCATAAAGAATTTGTTTTTCGCTTTCTTCAATATTTTTTTGTAGGCGTAGACAGCCAAAGCCCAAAAGGGGCAATCCATTTTTGTTTATCATGAGTGTATTGTAACACAAAACAGGATTTAACGTAAACTTAACCTTCTTAACAAAATCCTAACGTTTCTCTTAACATTCCTCTAACCTTGCTATAGTATTCTAGGGTTGTAAGAATGAGTAAGAGGAGGAAAAAGAAGATGATAAAGAAGAAAATGATGAAAAAAATAGTTGTAGTAGGGTTAACCCTTGCCTTGGCGGTAGGTGCCTTGGCAGGATGTGGAGGCAAAAGTACAGACACAGGAAGTATTGTAATTGCAGGTTCTACATCAGTGCAGCCGTTATCTGAGGCCATTGCGGGAAACTACATGAATGAAAATAAAGATGTGAAAATCGAAGTCCAGGGCGGTGGTTCAGGACAGGCGGTAAAATCGCTAAAAGAGGAGATTGCACAAATCGGTGCATTATCTAGAGAAGTTAAGGATGGAGAAAAAGAAGCTATTGCAAAGGAATATGTCTTTGCTAAGGACGGGGTAGCTGTAGTCGTAAACAAGGATGTAAATGTAACCGACTTAACGATAGAACAGATTAAGAAAATTTACAGTGGAGAGATTACAAACTGGAAGGAAGTTGGCGGAGCAGATGCTGAAATTTCTGTAGTAAGCAGAGAAGCAGGCTCAGGAACAAGAGGGGCATTTACAGAAATTACCGGTGTGTTATCCAAGGATGCAGCGGGAGCAGAAGTGGATTCAACAACACAAAAAGCCTTAGTTCAACCATCAACTGGAGCGGTTTTGGAAACCGTAACAAAGACGCCAAACGCAATTGGTTATGTTTCTCTAGAAGCGGTAAATGATAAGGTAACTGCAGTAACGGTAGAAGGCGTTAAGATTTCAAAGGAAACGGTACTAGATGGAACCTACAAAATTTCAAGACCATTTATCTATGCAGTAGGAGCAAATGTAAATGAAGCAACACAGAAATTTATCGACTTCGTTATGAGTGCAGAAGGACAAAAACTAGTAGAAGAAAACGGATTTATTCCGGTAAAGTAAAGGACAAAAAATGAAGAGCAGTGAAAAAGTAATCGAAAAATTAATATTCATCAGTGCCGCTGTTTCCGTAGCAGCGGTTGCTCTGATAACAATATTTATTTTTAGCTCAGGTCTTCCGGTGTTAAAAGAAGTGGGACCATTGAATTTCATCTTTGGTACAACCTGGGCACCAAACAATGGAGACTATGGTATCCTTCCACTTATTGCAGGAACCATGGCGGTAACCATAGGTGCACTGATTATCGGTGTTCCTACGGGAATCGGCTGTGCCGTTTTCCTTTCCCAGGTGCTAGGGAAGCGCCAAGCCGGATTTTTCAAATCCGCAATTGAGCTTTTGGCGGGAATTCCTTCAGTGGTTTATGGATTTTTCGGGCTTACGGTTCTAGTTCCGGTAATTAGAGCCGTTGCCCTTTGGTTTAATCCGGATTTATCTATTTCCGGATTTAGTATTGTGGCAGGGGCCATTATCTTGGCCATTATGATTCTTCCTACCATTGTAAGCATCAGTGAGAATGCCATCAGTGCCGTTCCCCAGGAATACAAGGAAGCTTCTTTGGCCATGGGTGCGGATAAGAGAGAGACCATAACAAAAATTATTCTTCCTGCGGCGAAATCCGGAATTTTTTCTTCTGTGATTTTGGGAATGGGTAGAGCCATTGGAGAAACCATGGCCGTGCTACTGATTACAGGTAATGTGGCATCCATGCCTGAAAGCCCATTGTCTCCGGTAGCAACAATGACCGGAACCATTGCGATGGAAATGAGTTATGCGACACCATCACATCAGCAAGCCTTGTTTGCGGTAGGGATTGTTCTCTTCGCTATCATTGTTATTTTAAATGGGGCAGCACAAGTAATGATGAAAAAATTCGGAGGGACGACAGCATGATCAGTAAAAAAGCAAAAAAAGGCCTTTATTTTGGCGGAATTTGGTTGATTGCGGGGTTAACCTTGGCGGTGCTGATTATCATCATCGGGTATATCCTAATTAAAGGCGTACCGCACATCACTTGGGAATTTTTATCCCAAGAACCCAAAGCCATGGGAAAAGAAGGCGGAATTTTTTCGATTATTA
The DNA here is from genome assembly GCA_036638575.1 of Anaerovoracaceae bacterium. Taxonomy (GTDB): domain Bacteria; phylum Bacillota; class Clostridia; order Peptostreptococcales; family Anaerovoracaceae; genus JAXGRD01. The sequence continues at coordinate 2,834 of JAVWKI010000179.1, forward strand.
TTGGAACCCTTTATGTCACTGCCTTGTCCGTAATTATTGCAACGCCGTTAGGGGTTGCAGCAGCAGTCTACTTTACCGAATACTCAAAAGGCGGCAGAGGCGTAAAAATTATTCGATTCTTTACCGAGGTTTTGGCAGGAATCCCTTCTATTATCTTTGCACTGTTTGGCTTTGCCTTCTTCGTTGTCTTTTTAGGCATGGGCTGGTCCGTTCTTTCCGGTGGACTGACGTTGGCTGTAATGATATTGCCGACAATCATCAGAGCTACGGAAGAAGCCTTGAAAACTGTACCCATGTCTTATCGTGAAGGAAGCCTTTCTTTGGGAGCGACCAAATGGTATACCATTCGAAAGGTTGTGCTTCCTTGCTGCAAGCAAGGAATCTTGACGGGATTGATTTTGGGCCTAGGTAGAGCAATTGGGGAAACCGCAGCAGTAATGCTTACTGTGGGGGGGTCTTTACAAATGCCGGCTTCCGTAATGGATAGCACAAGAACTATGGCCGTACATCTTTATATGTTGGCTTCGGAAGGACTTTCAGAAGAAAAAACCTATGCTACAGCGGCCCTGCTGATTATTATCGTTTTGCTCATTAATGCGGGAGCGAACCGAATTAGCAAGAGTGCCATAAAGGAGAGATAAACGTGGAAAAGAAATTTGAAATTAAGAAT
>JAVWKI010000180.1:0-3501 GCA_036638575.1 Anaerovoracaceae bacterium
TCTTGGCAAATACCCCGCATCTTGCCGCAATGGGATAAATCAATTTATAGTTTTTGGCCGCCTCATTCAGTCCCATGGCATCGGTATTTAACAACACCGCCATTTGATCAATAAAGGCGCCCGTTCCACCGGCACAGGTTCCATTCATTCTTTGTTCTATGGTTTGTCCATAAAAGGTAATTTTAGCGTCTTCTCCCCCTAATTCAATGGCTACATCTGTAGTAGGAATCAAGGTTTCTACTGCCTTACTACAAGAAACCACTTCTTGCTCAAAAAAGACACCCAGTAGCTTAGATAAGGTCAAGCCCCCCGAACCGGTTATTGCTGCACGAACCTGAATATCTCCCATTTCCTGATAAAGTTCATGAATCAATTCCGATACTTTTTCAAAAACGTTAGACATATGCCGTTCATATCTGCTATATAAAATATTGTTTTCTTCGTCTAAAACCACAAATTTTACTGTTGTGGATCCAACATCAATGCCTAATTTCATAAATACTTACTCCTATAAAAAATACCTACACATTACATCCTAATCATCTTTATTATTGTAGCCCTTGTTATCTCTCTTTCATTTGTGTTATAATCCTAACTATTATGAAAAGTTCAATTAAAAAAAGCACATATCAAGCCATTTATCGGCTATTAAATCGAGTATCTCCCTTAGATGGAGATTGCGGTGCCCTTTGCGGCGCTGCTTGTTGTACCCCTGAAGGGGAAGACCTGGGAATCTATCTCTTGCCAGGAGAGGAGAAAATTTTCACCCAAAAGGAATCCTGGCTCCATTGGCATCACGAACGTGCTGAAGACTATGATTTTCCTGACTCTTGGTTCGGAAAAGTCTATTTCATTCGTTGTGCTACCCCTCCCCTTTGTGTAAGGGAGCTGCGCCCATTGCAGTGTAGATTTTATCCCCTTGCACCACACCTAACCGAGGACGGCACTTTGGTTTTAATTCTTTCTACAGCGGACATTCCTTATGTTTGCCCACTGATTTCCGAAAAGATGTCCTTAAATCCTGATTTTATAAAAGCCACTTACACAGTATGGAAGCGGCTGATAAAAGATCCGTTGATTTACGATCTCATCGAACTGGATTCTTCCGATCGAGAAGAAGTTACTCCAATCTATCCAAATTTTTAATTTCTTTTTTGTACAAATGTCGAATCATAATAATTGAATAGGCTACACCTAAAATTTCTGCCAGCGGGAAGGCCCACCAAACCAGGGTCACCCCGCCTATTTTGGCGAACAACCAGGCAAGGGGCAAAATGCCCAAAAGCTGACGGATAATTGCACCAATTAAGCTGATCACTCCATGGCCGGTTGCTGCAAAGAACCCTGCAGAAATAATACCCAAAGCCGCCGGAATGAAGCACAAGCTAATTGCACGCAATGCCGGCACGCCTAGTTCATACATGGCCTCAGAAGCATTAAAGAAGGAAAGCAAGGTCTCTGGTATGGCTTGAAACAGAATCAGCCCTATTGCCATAATTACCCCCGCCATCATCACTGCAAATTTAAAGGATTTCGTCAATCGAGTTTTTAACCGGGCTCCGTAATTATACCCAAATACCGGCATCGCACCCTGGTTAATTCCAAATACCGGCATGAAGATGAAGGACTGTAGCCTTCCATATACGCCCATCACCGCAACGGCTGTGGCGGAAAATCCGGCCAGAATCATATTCATGAAGAAATTCATTACCGACAGGATTGCCTGCATTAAAATCGCAGGAAGCCCTACCGCATAAATTTCTGATAAAGTTTTTTTGTTGAATTTTGTTTTTAGGTTCACCTGTACCACATGACTTTTTTTGAATAAAATCAGCAAGGCCAAGGTCATCCCTGCAGCCTGCCCAATGACTGTTGCAATAGCTGCTCCTGAAACACCCAGTGCCGGGAAGCCAAACCATCCGAAGATCATAATTGGATCTAGAATAATATTGACCACTGCACCGACAATGGTAGAAAGCATAGGCAAAACCATGTTTCCTGTGGACTGCAAAATTTTCTCTGCCGTCATCTGTAGCATAATAAAAAGGCAACCTACACTGACAATAATCAGGTAGTTTTTTCCTTGTTCAACAATAAATGGATCTGTTGAAAAAATCCGCATAAACGGATCGGCAATCAATACCCCTAAAACTGCGAAAAAGATCCAGTTGATAAATCCCAGTTTAAATCCGTTGCTGGCGGCCAAATTTGCTTCATCAAATTTTCGTGCACCCAACCGTCTTGAAATCAAAGAATTAATACCCACGCCCGTACCAACGCCTACGGCAATCATCAGCATTTGTATGGGAAAGATAATGGTAATGGCAGTCAAGGCTGCTTCCCCTGTCTGTGCAACGAAGACACTATCCACCACATTGTAAAGTGCTTGTATCATCATGGAAATAATCGCCGGCCAAGCCATGTGCAATAGTAATTTCCCGACGGGCATAATCCCCATTTTATTTTCTGCTTTTCCCTCTGTCATATCTATTCTCCCTTGTAATTTTGTTATTATCCGTGAACTCTTAGTATATAATAAAATGACAAAAATGGCAAACCTCAACACCTAACGAAACGGGTAGTAAATTTGCCTTTTTCCTTCAATCGCTTCATATGTACACTGATTTATCCAAGAGATTGCTTTTTCCTTGTTTCTCTCCTTTATGCTTTCCCACAGACCATAGCTAGCGTGATACAACACCTCCACCCCATGTAAGGTGCAAAACCGCTCCCATAGAACCACAACGGAAAAATAAAATGAACGAAAAATTAAGGGCAACAAGGTGTTTCCCGAAAGCATAGCAAGCTCATGCTGAAAATCGAAGGTTGCTTTTGCTGCCTCCTCCACTGATGCCGTCTGCTTGATCTTTTCCACCTTTTCTCGTAGCAGCTGAACTTCTTCATCGGTTACTCTTGGAATGATGCACTCTACTGCCAGCTTATCCAGGGCATCGCGCATTTCCAAAATCGAACGAACTTCTTCATCCCTAAGCCGTCCCCGATTATAATACATAATTGCTTTTAAGGTTTCTAGCGTCCCCCTTCTCCGATAGTCCGCAATAAACGTCCCCACTCTAGGCTGTACTTCCAAAAAACCCATTCGCTCTAGCTCTACAATGCCGCTATTTACCACCGCCCTGCTGATGCCCATAGACTCGGATAAATTCCTTTCCGGTGGCAGCTTATCTCCAATGGTAAGCTCTCCAGAGAGAATCATCTCTTGAATATGCTCAACAAACATTTCCTTCAACGTAGGGGCAACTAATTTTTTAAATTCCATAACCAAACTCCTTTTGTGGTCATACCACATACCACAGTTGTATTTTTCTCTCATTATACTTACTTTTTTATCTTTTTTCAATATTTTTGTTGTAAATTCAAGAGTTTTTCTGCTTATTACATTGACAATAATCTGACAATTATGATAAGATTCAACCAAGAAAGCAGATTATTCAAACTGGTACAACCAATAGCATAGGAGGCTTAACCATGAATGAATTT
>JAVWKI010000181.1:0-3493 GCA_036638575.1 Anaerovoracaceae bacterium
ACATGTGGTTGGGAAGCAAGTCACCGCTGTTTGGTAAGGACCAGATGACTACCTTTGAGCGATTGTTTATTGCAGACAAAAAGACCCACAAGGAGCATACCGTACCATATTATAAATTAATTAATGAACGGGAACACTGTGAGACCATACTAAAGGAATTTGGACTTGATCCTAAGTCCTCACATATCTTAAATGGTCATGTACCGGTAAAAATCAAGGATGGAGAAAGCCCGGTTAAAGGTGGAGGAAAGTTGATTATCATCGACGGAGGAATTTCCAAAGCCTATCAAAAAACAACAGGAATTGCAGGGTATACGTTTATTTATAATTCTAGATTTATGGCTTTGGCAGAGCATAAACCTTATAGCCCACTAAAAGAAGACGGAACCCAGACCTTTGTTGCACCGACTATCCGAACCGTTGAGGTGCTTCCTAAGCGCTTGATGGTCAAGGATATTGACCAAGGTGCAGAGCTAGAACAAGAAATTGAAGCCTTGCGGGAACTGATTCGCGCATACAAAAAGGGTGAAATTAAAGAAATATACTAAAAAAATCAAGAAAAAAACTTAAAAAAATAAAAAAATAAAAAGAATTGCTTATAGATATTGAAAATAAGCGGTTCTTTTTTTATTAGAGCAATAAAGTTAGAAAAATCAGAACAATATAACCGGATTGTACTTTTTTTTGATCAGAGTGTACACGATTTTGATGCGGTGGTTTTGCTATATTATATATTGGAATAAACTATGATTTCAATTTACTTGTTGAAGGAAGAAGCGTGTAGGGAGGAGGGATAAACAGGCATGAAGGGTAGCTTTGGGAGACCCAAAGAGAGGATTTAGTCGCAGAATAAGGAAAGGAGGAACAAGAACAAGGGGGAAGACCCCTGCTCCTTGGAGCGAGAGATATTTTAGCAAAACAAAGAAACGAGGAAAATGATGAAGAAAAAAAATCAAGAAGAAAACTGCTAGCACTGATCCTAGTGGTAGCCATGCTTTTCTCCTTATCCTCAGTATATACCTTTGCAGCACCAACGGGTTATGGATACAGCAGTGCCTTAAATACTAAGACACCTGAGCGAGCAGCCCCTAGTGATATTGTAAATTTTGAGGATGAGAATCTAAAATGGGACGTTAATAGAAGGTTAGGAAAAGGGGATCTGACTTCCGACATTACGGTGGGCGAGATGCGAAACCTTGTGGATTTTGCTCCTTTTACTACCGCAAACTATAAGAATAGTTCGGGTACAGGAACCTACTATACCTCGCTAGAAGGCTTGCAATATGCGACGAGCCTCAAAGAACTAGCGATTTGGGCTTATGCACCGGGACCAATTTTGGCACCGATAGAGTATTTAGGGGAATATTTAGATCCCAATCACCAAATAGCAGGATCTAGCACAGGAATTCAATCCTTCACCTTCAAGGGATACAAAGGCAATCGTGCGATATGCTTGAACCTTGATGGCAAAGGAGGCGATCCTTTTTTCAGAAATGTAAGTGAGCTTTCCTATTTAAAACTGATGGCCAATAGCATTTCCAGTGTAGAAGACCTACAAGATGCTACCAAGTTAACTACTTTAGGTCTTTTTGGGGAATACTTAACTGCTGATTTTACACCGATTAGCGGAAAGGCAAACCTAGAGAGCCTTTCCTTGGAAGTAAGTCCTGTTTTTTGGAAAGAACCAGAGAGATTTTTGACTCAGGAGAAAATCAACACGTTAAAGGATCTTGATGGACTAAAGACATTATATCTGTTTAACTGTGGAAAATTTGCGGCCCTACCGGATATGGGAGAGTTCCCGAATTTGGAGACCTTAAAGCTTGGATTGATGCCTACTTTGACTGATTTATCTCCACTAGAAGGCAAGGCACAAAATATTAAGACGGTAGAACTTGCCGTTACAGGCGTTAAGGATATTTCGGCTTTGTCAGGGCGAAATGCATTGCAGGAATTTAAAACAAAACTTAAAAATGGCTTTGGACTTGGCAGCTATGGGGACTTTACCGGCTCGCTGATTACAGCAAGCGATCTAGAAGGTCTATTCCCAGCACCGGGATTAACAACCCTAGATTTAGTCGGATCCAAAGTGTATGATGGAGCGCGGGCAAACAAGCTAGCTCTTCCTGCCAATACCAATATAGGAGATCAGACGGGAAGCGATTATTGGTATGGATATCAGAGAGTAAAGGATCTGTATTTGAATCCTGCAAAGGTAAGGTCAACGACTTTCTCTTTGGCTTCTGATGTAATAGGAGAAGGTGGAGGAATTGAACTCCTTGCACTTAAAGGGCTTAATGGAGCTTTGCCTTCGGCAACCTTTGAAGAAGGAGACAGCTATGGGGCTTCAAGTAAGGCTGTAGTAAACGCCGATGGTACAATTACACTTTCCAGCAGACCGAACAATAACAAGTTAAGAGTAAAGTTTGATGGGAAAGATGGAACAGTAACCAATATTTCAAAATTAACTGGACTATACTATATTGATACTTCAAATATTGGAGATTCTGCTGTGCCAAGTGAGCTTTCTGCCATTGCACCAGATAGTAAGACATTCACTGGTAAGGCAGGAAAACAGGCGACTGTTTATTTGCTAGACGGAACGGGTAATCCGGTTAAAGACAAAGAGGGTAAAGACATTACCGCTACAGCAAATGATGCAGGTGAGTTTACCATGAACTTGCCGGAAAATCTTACCTTAGGCCAGAAATTCAATCTTAAGGCAAAAGAGCCATCTAGCTTTGAAAGCGGTATGGTTGAAGTAGCCGTAGCAGAAAAACAAACCTCTAAAGTACCTACGATTGTTCAAGAACTAGGTGAAATAAAGGGTGTAGCAGGACCAAATGCAGAAGTGGTATTGGTCGATAAAGACGGTACTCCAATTAAAGATGGCGGCAAGGAAGTTAAGACAATCGCAGATGCAGATGGACACTATGTCATTGACTTACCGGCAGGCGTAAAGGATGGAGATGTTGTAGGCGTAATTGCAACAGAAAAGGACAAGAAGCCTGCAAATTCAGAAACCATTACCCTAGACAGAACTAACGCGGCAATCACACCAATTGCGGATCAAAATGGAATTACCAATGTAGCATTGACACCGATTCCTGTAATTGTTGATGATGAAAAGGCAGCAGTAGAAGTAACCGGCCTACCTAAGGGCGTAACCTACAATCCGGACACCAAGCAGATTGAAGGAACACCGGAAGTAGCAGGAAACTTTGATGTAACCGTAAAAGCAACAGATGAGGCAGGAAACGTAGCAACAGAAACCTTTAAGCTTGCAGTAAAAGAACAAGAAACATCCACTACACCAACCATCAAACAGGATGGAGATCAGGTAAAGGGCGTAGCAGGACCAAATGCAGAAGTAGTACTGGTAGACAAAGACGGTGCTCCAATTAAAGATGGAGACAAGGTAGTCAAGGTAACTGCAGATGCAGATGGAAACTATGTCATTGACTTACCGGCAGGGGTAAAGGATGGAGATGTT
>JAVWKI010000182.1:0-3491 GCA_036638575.1 Anaerovoracaceae bacterium
GTAGGAATAGAAAAAAACATTACCCTAGGGGGAAGGTTTTTTGGTCAAATTTTTATAACAAAAGATGCATAAATGTATAAATACAAGAAAGTACAAAAAACGTTGAAATATCAGAATTCCTAGAATTTAGGGGAGGAGAGGGAAAAAAAGAGAAGAATTGTCCGAAAATTAACAATTGTGTTTGTGGTTTTTTATTCTTTTAAGTTATAGGTTGACATTCCTCTTGCGGCAAAGCGTATACTAGCCATATAAGACTTTATAACTGGTTATAATAAAAAGAGAAAGCGTGAACGAGAGGAGCGTAAACAGATGAATGAGAGGACAGCGGTAGCCAACGAGGCCACCCTACTGGCGAAACAGAAGCTATCATCAAACTTCTTTAAAAAAGGATTGATGATCGCCATTTTATCGGGAATGTGTTATGGACTTTATTCTGCATTTTTAACATTGGGAATGACCAAAGGGGTTTGGGCGGACTGGTATGGTCCAAACACAGCAGCATTATCAGCATTTGCAATTACTTACTTGCTTGGTGCGGTAGGTAGTGCGGTAAATGACACCTGCAGTGCAGTTTGGGCATTTGTCATGGCAGCAGTCAAGGGTAAGGCAGGAGACTTCTTCCGATGCCTAAAGACAAAGCCAGGTCGAGTAATGATTTTAGCAGCACTAATCGGAGGACCGATTTCCAGTACTGCCTACGTTGTAGGTCTGCAGATGGCAGGATCAATCGTTATTCCGATTACAGCACTATGTCCGGCAATCGGAGCAATTTTAGCAAGAATCCTATTTAAGCAGGAACTAAACAAGAGAATGATGCTTGGTATCGCAATTTGCGTAATGGCAAGTTTCTTAATCGGTAGCACAAGTATTGGAGACGATGCTCCGGAAGGAAGACTTCTGGGAATCTGTATCGCCTTTATCGCAGCACTAGGCTGGGGAATTGAAGGTTGTGTTGCAGGATACGGAACAACAATGATCGACTATGAAATCGGAATTACCATCAGACAGGCAACTTCCGGTCTTTCAAACCTAATCATCTTAGTACCAATCTTTGGACTAATTGCAGGCGATGCAAAAATGTCAATCGGCCTTGCAGTAGATGCATTCACTAGCGGCGAAGCAATGATGTTCTTCGTAGTAAGTGGTTTCTTCGCACTATTTGCTTACAGCCTATGGTACAAAGGAAACAGCATGTGCGGCGCAGCCTTAGGTATGGCTTGTAACGGAGCATACTCCTTCTGGGGACCGTTCTTCTGCTGGCTTGTACTGGGCGTTGTTTGTGGAATCGATGGATGGGCACTTCCGCCAATCGCATGGGTTGCAGCAATCATGATGATATTCGGTATTCTTGTTATCGCAATGAATCCTTTGGATTTATTCAAGAAAAAGGAGGTACGTTAGGATGAAACCGCTAAACTATGCAATACTAAAGCACTTTACCAAAGTTGACGAAGCTTGTGCGGATGATGTTATCGAAGCACTCAAGGGTGAGTACGGCGGATTTAGAGCCCTAAACAGAAAGGCAGTAATCGAATCCTTGATGACTGCTGAAGCCAACGGACTCCTTGAAGAAACAAGATTTGATATGGATGAAGCGAAGCAACTTAGAGTTTACTACCGTGCCAATGAAGAAGGTGCGGCAACAATAAACAATTATATTAAGGATTAGGAAAGGGAACTTATTATGAGATATTATGGCGAAGAAGCCTTAGGACTGGTGGAAACACTAGGAATGGTACCGGCACTTGAGGCTGCAGATAAGATGTTGAAAGCCGCCGATGTTGAATTAATATCCTATGAAAACGTTGGCTCTACTTTGGTCACCATCATGGTTAAAGGAGATGTGGCGGCGGTAAAAGCTTCGGTAAAAGCAGGAGCGGAAGCTGCTGCAGCTATCGGAAAGGTTACGGCACAAAACGTAATGCCAAGACCTATCGGCGCAGTGGGAGATATTGTTTCTGTCCATGACGTGGATTTTTAAGGGTTGATTAGAAGAAAGGAAATTCAAAATGAGTAGTAAATATACAGCACTTGGGTTAATCGAAACCTTCGGATTGGTTTACCTTTTGGAAGCAACCGATGCAATGGCCAAGGCTGCTGACGTAGAAGTAATCGGGTATGAAAATACAGCTTCGGGATATATCTCGGTTCTGGTTACAGGAGATGTGGCGGCGTGCAACACTGCAGTGAAGGCTGGAGTGAAGGCGGTAGAAGACATGGGAACCGAAGTATACAGCTCGGTTGTTATTGCAAGACCACACGAAGATTTAGAAAAGATTACAGCAAGATACACATTAGATAAACTATTGCCATATTAAAAGAATTAAGGAGGGGACAAATGAATATTATAGATAACGATTTGCTCTCCATCCAAGAGGCAAGAATTCGCGCAGAAAACGCAAAGGAAGCACAGGGGAAGCTGGCAACTTTTTCTCAGAGCAGGCTGGATGGAATTGTAGAAGCAATGGCAGATGAAATTTCAAAATACGCCAAAGAGCTGGCCATTTTGTCCAACGACGAAACGGACTATGGGAAATGGGAAGACAAGTATCTAAAAAACACCTTTGTCTGCGCGTATTTAAGAAGAAGCATAAGGGGTATGCGTTGTGTAGGTATTATTCGCGAAGATCGCGAGCAGGGAATTATGGAAGTCGGGGTACCCATGGGCGTAATTGTCGCCCTGTGCCCGGCGACCAGCCCGGTATCTACCACTATATATAAAGCATTGATTGCAATAAAGTCGGGGAACGCAATTATTTTTTCTCCCCACCAAAGGGCAGCAAAGAGTATTTGCAAAACCTTGGACATATTGATTGCCGCAGCAGAAAAAAATGGCTTACCGGAGGGTGCAATATCCTATTTGCGCACGGTAACCAAAAGCGGAACTTGTGAGCTGATGAATCATCAGGCAACCTCACTGGTAATGAATACCGGAGTTCCTAGCATGTTAGAGGCGGCGTATCAGTCAAAGAAGCCATTGATTTATGGCGGAACCGGAAATGGACCGGCGTTCATTGAACGAACGGCAGACATTCCAAGAGCAGTGGAAGATATTATGGTCAGCAAAACCTTCGATTATGGAATTGTGTCGGCAGCGGAGCAATTTATCGTTGTAGATAGCAAGATAGAACGAGAGGTTCGGGCTGAGGTAATTGCGCGAGGCGGATACTTTATGAGTGAAGAAGAAAGCTTGCGCCTAGGGGAACTATTCTTTCACAGCGATGGGCACATCAATTCTCAAATGGTGGGCATCAGTGCCAAGGAGCTGGCAAAAAAAGCAGGCTTCTCGGTAGGCGATAACATCCGGGTGCTGGTTTCAGAACAAAAATATGTAACCAAGGACAACCCTTATTCCAAAGAAAAGCTTTGTCCGGTACTTGCCTACTATGTAGAAGAAGACTGGATGGGCGCATGTGAAAAATGTATTGAATTAATCTTGAGTGAACGGCATGGACACACCCTAGTTATCCACTCAAGGGACGAAGAGGTTA
>JAVWKI010000183.1:0-3478 GCA_036638575.1 Anaerovoracaceae bacterium
TCTCTTTTTTTAAGTTAGAGGAGGTAGACGTGTACTATAACAAAGAAGTTGAAGCCGTATACAAAGAGTTCGATACTTCATCTGAGGGATTAACTGAAGAGCAAGTACAAAAAAGTAGAGAAAAATATGGCGAAAACAAATTAGAAGAAAAGAAAAAGAAAAGTATTTTTCAGATTTTCTTGGAACAATTCAAAGATTTATTGGTAATTATCCTGATTATTGCAGCGATTATTTCCATGATTACGGGAAATGTGGAGAGTACAATTGTTATCATTGCGGTAATTATTTTAAACTCAATTTTGGGAACCGTACAGTATGTAAAAGCTGAAAAATCTCTGGATAGTTTGAAGAATTTATCTGCACCAACTGCCAAGGTAATTCGAAACGGAGAGCAAATGGAAATTCCTGCTTCCTCCTTGGTTGTAGGAGACATTGTCAAGCTAGAAGCAGGAGACGTGGTTCCTAGTGATGGCAGAATCATTGAGAGCTATTCTTTAAAAATCAATGAAAGTGCCCTGACCGGAGAATCGGAAAGTGTAGAAAAAACAGCAGAAACCTTGCAAGGAGAAGGGGTTGCCTTGGGCGATCAGATCAACATGGCGTTTTCCAGCTCCTTGGTTACCTACGGAAGAGGCCTTGTGGTAATTACCGGCGTAGGGGCAAGCACCGAGCTAGGTAAAATTGCAGAGCTAATTTCCAATACAGCAGAGAGAAAGACGCCATTGCAGGTTAGCATGGACAACTTCAGCAAAAAGCTTTCCTTGGTTATTTTGATTATCTGTGCAGTTGTATTTGCCTTGAACATTTACAGAGAAGTAGGCGTACTGGAGTCATTACTCTTTGCAGTTGCCTTGGCGGTAGCGGCTATCCCGGAAGCGCTTTCTTCTATTATTACCATTTCCTTAGCTATCGGAACATCCAGAATGGCCAAAGAAAATGCCATTGTAAAGGAACTGAAAGCGGTAGAAGGTCTTGGCTGCGTATCCATTATCTGTTCAGATAAAACAGGAACATTGACGCAAAACAAAATGACTGTAGAATCTGTTTTCTGTGAGAAGGAAAACCTAGATGCCTTGATGATGGCCGCAGCACTTTGTAACGACACTGCCCTAGTGGACAACCAAACCTTTGGGGATCCTACGGAAACTGCTCTAGTGGATTACTACATTAAAAACAAAGAAAACTACGGTGTTCTGCTTTCTAGATATCCAAGAATCGCAGAGCTTCCCTTTGACTCGGATCGAAAACTAATGAGCACCTTGCACACCGTCAATGATGAAAACGTAATGTTTACCAAGGGCGCGCTAGATATGATGCTTACCCGATGTAAGTACGTGTTGAAAAATGGAGAGTCTGTTCCCATTACCGAAGAAGACATCAAGGGAATCCAAGAGAAAAACTTTGACTATTCAAACTCAGGCTTGCGTGTTTTGGCCTTTGCCGTAAGAAAGCTAGACATTGCCACAGGACTGGATTTTTCCTATGAAGATCAGTTAACCTTTGTGGGATTAATGGCGATGATGGATCCGCCAAGACTAGAATCTGCACAGGCAGTTTCAGACTGTATTTCTGCAGGAATTAAACCGATTATGATCACTGGCGACCACAAAATTACCGCTTCGGCCATTGCCAAAAAAATCGGAATTTTGCAAGAAGGGGACAAGGCAATTACCGGCCCTGAGCTGGACAAGCTTAGTGAAGAGGAGCTGGTTGAACAGTTAGAGCATATTTCTGTTTATGCCAGAGTTTCACCGGACAACAAGATTAGAATCGTCAAAGCTTGGCAAAAGCTTGGTCATATTGTTGCCATGACCGGAGACGGGGTAAACGATGCGCCGGCACTGAAGCAGTCAGACATTGGTATCGCCATGGGCATTACCGGAACAGAGGTTTCAAAGGATGCAGCATCCATGATCCTAACGGACGATAACTTTGCGACCATCATCAAATCCGTGCTTAACGGCAGAAACATTTATGCCAATATTAAGAACGCAATTAAGTTCTTATTATCCGGAAATGCCGCAGGAATTTTTGCGGTACTATACGCCTCCTTGGTGGCACTACCGGCACCATTTGCCGCAGTACACCTACTGTTTATCAACCTAATCACCGACAGCTTACCGGCCCTAGCCATCAGCATGGAGCCTTCAAATCCAAGCTTAATTAAGGATAAACCAAGAGGAAACAACGAATCCATCCTCACCCGCCCAGTGCTAACAGAGGTATTACTACAAGGTCTGGTTATTGCCCTTGCAACCATGAGTGCCTTCTATGTTGGCCTGGAAACCGATATCGAAACCGCCATGACCATGGCCTTCGCAACCCTATGTCTAGCTAGACTATGGCATGGATTCAACTCCAGAGGAAGAGAATCCATCTTCAAGCTTGGCCTGCTCAGCAATCCTTACACCATAGGCGCATTCTTCCTTGGAACCGCCTTCCTTGCTTGTGTAATCTTTGTTCCATTCTTGCAGAATGCCTTCGCTATCGCAGCCCTTAGCCTAGAGCAAGTTGGCTACATCGCATTATTTGCCTTCCTGCCAACCGTGATTATCCAAATCGTAAAGGTTGTGCTAGACCTAGTAAGAAAATAGGGAAGAACCCCTATGATCAAGCGCATAACGACAAAGAACCTGCCCGGTTCTACTGGGATCAGGAAAGAGCAGAGCGCGTAAAGAAAAAAATAGAACCATTTGGAGGCGGGAAAACCCCGCCTCTTCTTGTATAAATAGAAGCCTTTTGGCCGCTGGGCTCAAGCTGAAGGCTAGGGGAAGACCTGCCTAGACTGCTAACAAGAGATTGAAAAGTGGAGACAAAGCGCCGAAAGCTAGACAAAGACAACCTGTCTGGGCTGGCTGAGAGCATAAGCGCAAGGAAGCCTTTTGGCCGCTGGGCCAAAAGGCAACCAATAAATTAGAGTAGAGGCCTTTTGCAAGGCAAAAGGCTTCCAATAAAACCAAGGCCGTCAAGTTAGAAACCAGACCGGTCAAGATTGGTCGATAAAGTTTGACTGGTGTTTTGAACAGAATAGATCGCGGTTTTTTGCACCCTTTGGCCTAAAACAGGCCTTCAAATGCAAAAAATACAAATACTTATTCATGCAAAAAAATGTTTATACATTAAGCTGAACTGCCAGTCAAGTTGGGGGTGACCGCGGCTAGGCCAAAGCCCAAAGCCCTAAGGATTTTGCATTTCCAACGCTGAAATTGACCAAAGGGTGCAAAAATTTGCATTTGAACCCCCGAAAAAACGAAAAGGGTGCAAAAAAGGCGGTTCTGTTATTTTTTTACATTTTTGAGTTTAGAGGGGAAACCTGCAAATTTAAAAAAGTGGCACGCTTCTTGCAAACACACGTTCTGCCCTCCCTCGTGAGGGTAAATAGGGAATACGGAGGGTATACATCCTTTGCAAATACAGGAGTTTTGAGACAAGTAAGGTTGACGGCGCATTTTTATTTCCGCTAGTTCACTTTATTTTG
>JAVWKI010000184.1:0-1426 GCA_036638575.1 Anaerovoracaceae bacterium
CCTAATTACCTTTGCTAAGGGCATGGGTGGAGGTCTACCTATCGGAGGCGTAATTTTCTCAGATAGGGCAAAGGGAGCACTTTCAAAAGGGGATCATGGTTCAACCTTTGGTGCAAATCCCATTGTTTGTGCCGGTGCGATGGCTGTAGTGGATACCGTTAATGAAGAATTTCTACGCCAGGTGAAGGAAAAAGGTGCCTACATGGCAGAGGTAATCAGAGGCTTTTCTGGAGTAGAAGCGGTTTCGGGAAGAGGACTTATGCTTGGAATCAAGTTAAAGCCACAGGAAGGACGAACTTCGGCAAGTATTGTTAAGGCAGCCATCGATAAGGGCTTGCTGGTACTTACCGCAAAAGAAAAAGTACGCCTTCTTCCACCACTGAACATCAGCAAAGAGGAGATGGAAAAAGGCTTGGCAATATTAAAGGAATTGCTAGACTAACGAAGATGCTTGTCTAGCAATGCTGTTAGGGAACGGTGAAAGCGGTAGCTTAGGCTAGGGAAGTGGCAATTTGCAAGAATAATGCTACGCCGGTGTCCAACACCTTTTCATCAAAGTCGTAGTTTTGGCTATGAAGAGGAATATTGCTTCCTGTGCCCAAAAAGAAGAATAATCCGGGAAGCTCCTTTTGGAAGAAGGAAAAATCTTCGGCAATCATTACCGGTTTATCTAATTCTTCAAAAGAAAAATTTGTGAGCATAGGCAAGATCCTTTGATATAATTGTTCGTCGTTGACTACCGCAGGGTGATCCTTGCTGTAGTCAACGTTTATTTTGCAGCCATAATCCTCAGACAACTCATTGGCTAAGCTATTCATGGCGCCAGTGATGGTTTTAAATGCGCTATCCTCAAAGGTTCTCATGGTTCCTGAAATGGTTGTTTGGGCAGAAATGGCGTTTCGCACTTGTCCGCTTTCCATTTTCCCAAATTGAATTAGTGCATTGGGGATTTCTGAAAACTGGACAAAATCATATAGCTCACTGATAAACTTGCAGCCTGTAGCCAAAGCATCCTTGCCTTTTTCTGGTTCTCCGCAATGGGCGCTAAGTCCTTCAATGTGGATATCCACCTGGGTGGAGTGGGCCATCATGTATCCGGGCCGTGAGACTACCTTGCCTTGGGGAAGGGTAGGCCATAGATGAAGACCAAAAATATACTTTGCCCGATACTGGGAAAATAGTTTTGCCTTACAAATTTCAAGAGCACCTAAAATTGTTTCCTCTGCAGGTTGAAAGAGTAAGAGAATATTATAGTTACAGGATTTTAGTACATTGATTTTTTCTGCAAGGCCGAGCAAAATTGCCATATGTCCATCATGACCGCAGGCATGCATTTGTCCGGGATGGGAAGAGATGTACTCCGGCCCTTTGGCTTCTGAAATAGGAAGGGCGTCCATATCTCCCCGAAAGACAATACTTTCTTCCT
>JAVWKI010000184.1:1436-3463 GCA_036638575.1 Anaerovoracaceae bacterium
ACCGAAATCAAAAAAAGCTTGAATCCCTGTTTCTTTTTCTACCGTAAGTTTACAGTCAAGGGGGGACAAAATGCCCAGTAGATATTCAACTGTTTCCTTTAATTCAAACCCCAGTTCAGGAATTTGGTGTAGTGCCCGGCGATATTCTCTTAATTTTTCCATGGTATTTCTCCTTTAATTTCAATCTATTTTTGTATGAACCCTTTGTGGAGGCTCATCGTATAACATCGGTTTTGTGGATAACATAAATCATAGCACAAAAATTCTACAATGAAAAGGCGAAGGGCCTGTACTTGATAGCCGAAATTGAAAACCCGCTCCAGGCAAGTGCCATAAAGGAGCGGGTTTTTTAAAAAAGCAATGAAGTCTTTTAGATCATTTTATCTACTGAATCCAGTACTTTATCTAAGATTGCCATAGCTTCGGTTAATTCCTCTGTAGTAATGATTAGAGGAGGAGCTACGATAATCATGTTTTCATGAGAATAAGTAGAGAAACCTTCCTTCTTTAACATTCCTACGATTTTGTTCATTAAACCATCGGGATCGTTGTTGAAGGCAACGATAGGTGTTCCCTTATCGTCCTGAACAAGCTCCATAGCGGAGAATAAGCCGATATATCTTACTTGTCCAACAGACTTGTGCTTCTTGGATAACTCTTCAAGTTTTTCGCCTAAGAGTTTACCTTGAGTAGCAACGTTTTCAGCGATGTTTAGTCGTTCATATTCCTTTAATGTTGCTAGTGTAGCAGCACAGCCCATAGGATGAGCAGAATAAGTAAGTCCACAAAGCATCTTGTGATCGTCAAAGTATTTCTGAATCTTTTCGCTTACGATAACACCGCCAAGAGGAACGTAACCACAAGTTGCACCTTTTGCAAAGGTTACTAGGTCGGGCTGAATTCCAAAGTTTTGGAAAGCAAAGGTTTTTCCGGTTCTGTACCATCCTGCCATAACTTCGTCGCAAACCATAACAATGCCATATTTTGTACAAAGATCTCTTACGCCCTTAATCCATTTTGTAGGAGGAACAAGAACACCGTTTGAGCCTACTATGGTTTCTAAGAAAATCGCAGCAATGCTGTTTGGCCCTTCATATTTTACTTGGTTTTCTAATAATTCCAGATAGAAATCTGCAACATCATCTTCGTCCTTGAAGTTTACCTGTGATGGTGCTCTGTAAGCATAAGGTCCGTCATATTTAATGAAGCCTGCAGGGCCCGGTTCGTTGGCAAAGTGTCTTGGTTCGCCAGTAAGCATACCTGCACCTGCGGATGAACCGTGGTAGCATCTGTACATTGAAAAAATCTTCCATCTACCCGTATATTCTTTTGCAAGTTTAATTGCGTTTTCGTTTGATTCTGCTCCTGCATTGGTGAAGAATACTTTTGCATTTTCCATACCGGAAGCCTTTACAATTGCTTCCGCAGCATCGCTTCTTACGTCAATAGCATATCCAGGTCCGATAAACGGTAGCTTTTCTGCCTGATCCTTGATTGCTTCAATTAACGCTTTGTTGCCATGTCCTAGATTTGAGTTTACTAGCTGAGCAGACATATCGTAGTATTTGTTGCCATCTTCATCCCAGAAATAAATTCCTTCTGCCTTTGTAACAACCATAGGGTTTAATGCACCCTGAGCACTCCATGAATGAAGATTATATTTTAAACTTTTTTCTTTAATTGTTGACATTTTTATCTCTCCTTTACCTTATGTGAGTAAGAAAGCGAGGACGGGGTTGCCGCCCTCATTTTCTTTCATCTTTTCTTATAATAATTGTGGGTGTGGATGCTTATTTGTCTACCTTAGCTTTGATTGATTCATCAAAGAGCTCTTCGTCTGTTGGTTGGAAGGAAGGGATTTCTCTGCATACATAGTTGAAGTTTAATAAATCTTTGTATGTAGCGTTATGAGAGATACTGTTGTGTCCCCAAGTTCCGCAACCTAGTGTCATTGAAATTGGGAAACCGCAAGTCCATGAACCAGAATTTGAAAGTGACTGAGGAAGGTTCCAACAAATTTTACAAAC
>JAVWKI010000185.1:0-3441 GCA_036638575.1 Anaerovoracaceae bacterium
TTGGCACGCCCTTCACGCCGCCGCCGCAAAAGCATCCGTTGGCCACAGCAATCAATAGAATTTTTTCTTCAGGAAGTTTTTCTTCCTCTAGGAAAATCTGTAAATCCGCACCCTTCTTTTTAATCAACGTGATGGCTACACCCAGTAAGTAAGCCAATGATCCTCCTATAAAAGGCTTCTTCTTTAGCCTTGTTGTTAAGTCTACAACATTACAATCAAAACCGATATTAAACATATTGATACAACATCTACGGGTTCCCCCCATGGTGTATTGAATCAAATCGCAAGGTGTTGATGTTCCTTGTAGCTGTGCTTCAATATCCGTAAACTCTCCCGAAAAATTTCGGACAAAGTCGTTCCCCGTGCCTTTTGGAATACAGCCAACTTCTGCATTGCTGTAGCCATAGGCTCCGTTAACTACTTCATTTAAGGTTCCGTCTCCTCCACAAGAATAAAATCGTACAGGCTTACCCTCTTCAGCGATTTTTCGCACAAAGGCCTCTCCGTCTCCCCTTCCCTTTGTGTAATAAAATTCTCCGTTTACCTTTAGCCTCTGCATAGCTTCATGAATTTGTTCGACAAGATGCATTGCTTCTCCCTGTCCTGCCGCAGGATTGATAATAAATAAATGTCTCATTGTTCCATTTTAACGGTAGTTCTTTATAATTACAAGGATATCCTGTATAATATATCCATTGAAAGAAAAGGAGAAATAACGTGGATATTAGAATTGAAAAATTATCAAAGTTGCTGGTAAATTACTCTTGCAACATACAAAAAAACGAAAAGGTATTGATTAGCTATGAGGGTGCTGACTGTAAGCCGCTTAT
Organism: Anaerovoracaceae bacterium; assembly: GCA_036638575.1. Classification (GTDB taxonomy): domain Bacteria; phylum Bacillota; class Clostridia; order Peptostreptococcales; family Anaerovoracaceae; genus JAXGRD01. The sequence continues at coordinate 831 of JAVWKI010000185.1, forward strand.
TCGGCAGCTTATTAAGGAAGTTTATGCTGTGGGGGGCGTTCCTTATGTTGAAATCCGAGATTCCTCCATTACCAGAGAAATTTTACTCGGCGCCACAGAAGAACAGATCGCCTTCAAGAATGAAATTGAACTGGCGCAAATGAAGGGTATGCAGGCCTATATTGCTGTTCGTGGAAGCGACAACAGTTCAGAGCTTGCCGATGTTCCATCAGAAAAATTAAATTTATACAGCAATATTCTTCGCCCTGTCTTGGACTACCGGGTAAACGAAACCAAGTGGGTTGTTCTTCGTTATCCAAATAACGCCATGGCTCAGCTTGCCGGAACCAGTCTTGAGCGGTTTTCAGATTTTTATTTTGATGTTTGCACCTTGGATTACAAAAAAATGGATCAGGCTATGGATGCCCTTGTTTCTCTCATGAACAAGACCGATAAGGTTCGTCTTGTGGGTCCGGGAACAGATCTACAGTTTTCCATTAAGGATATTCCTGCGGTAAAGTGTAGCGGTGAGCGAAACATTCCTGACGGCGAGGTTTATGCTGCTCCTGTACGAGATTCTGTCAACGGAATCATTTCCTACAATACACCTAGCGAAGAGCAAGGCTTTACTTACGAAAACATCGTATTTGAAGTGAAGGATGGTAAGATTGTCAAGGCAACAGCCAACAATAGCGAACGAATTAATCAGCTACTGGATACCGATGAGGGTGCTAGATATTTTGGAGAGTTTGCAATTGGGGTAAACCCTTATATCCTCCATCCAATGAAGGATACGCTATTTGACGAAAAAATCTGTGGAAGCTTCCACCTTACTCCGGGAGCTGCTTATGAGGATGCCTTTAACGGAAATAAGTCTGCGGTTCATTGGGACCTAGTCATGATACAAAGAGAAGACTACGGCGGTGGAGAAATCTGGTTTGATGATGTGCTCATTCGCAAGGACGGTATCTTTGTAGTAAAAGAGCTAGAAGGTTTAAATCCAGAAAACTTAAAGTAAGAGTTTAAAGCAAACCCCATAATAAGGAAAATAAAAAACCGAGTACCCTTAGCCCTTAGCTATAGATGCTCGGTTTTTCTTTATTTCTTTTTGCGTGTAGAAGAATAAGCTTTTTTGTTTCTTACTCCCCGTTGTTCTATTCCCTCTATGCTCTGTAGGAATTTAGAGAAGGTAGAGTAGCCATAATCTCGAACATTAAAGTCCTTGTATTTTTTTCTCAGCTTTTTGCTTAACTCACTAAGGTTTTCTCCACTATCTCCTGCCGCTTTCACCAAATCTCTTACGTGTTGATCGATGGCTTCTTTGAACCGCTGGTCATCCTTTAGGCTGACCGCATAGCCACTGGCATGCTTGTCCAAAGATAGGGTCGAAATTTCTTCCAGAAATTTGGAAAGTAAGCTGTAGCCGTAATTTCTCACATCAAAGTCCGGAAACTTATTTACAAGCTTGCTGCCCACTTCTCCTAGTTCTGTGGTTTTTCCTTTGTTTTCATTTTGTGTAATGACGTCAACAATATAGTTTTCAATCACCTGTCTATCGGTTTCATGTTCTGCACGCTCTTGATCCATCAATACATTAATATTGGTAAAGATACTACAGGCCGCACGGAAGGATTTGGGTGTTTTTTCTTCTCCCATTCCAATGACCATCATCCCGGCCTCTCTTAGTCTGCTTGCTAATCTGGTGAAGTCTCCGTCACTGGAGGCAATACAAAAGCCCTCTACTGCATTTGTATATAAGATATCCATTGCATCGATAATAAGGGCTGAGTCTGAAGCATTTTTACCTGCCGTATTATTTATTTGCATCATCGGGGTAATTGAATTTTCCCTAATTTTTTCTTCCCATTTCTTTTCTACTATACTGGCCCAATTTCCATAGATTCGCTTGTAGGTGATTACCCCATGCTTAGAAACCTCGTCCAATATACTTTCCACATACTTAGAAGAAATATTTTCTCCGTCGATAAGCAGTGCTATCCTTTTTTCTTCCATAAATTACCTCTTTAATCACACTTTTTTTGCTAACTCTTCAATTCGTTTCAATCTGCTGTTAACCCCGGATTTTTTTAACGGTGGGTCCAGCAATGCCCCTAGTTCCACAAGAGAAACATCCGGATTTTCAATTCGCAACTCTGCTATTTCTCTCAATTTACGCGGTAAATTTTCTAGTCCTACTTTGTTGATGTACTCAATTTGTCTACTTGCCGCTGCTACCGCCTTATCAATGTTGGCTTGGTCACAGTTGCTCAGTCGATTTGCATCGTTTCGCAATTCTTTTTTAAACCGCACGTCTTCGTACACAAAATACTGGGAGTGTGCCCCCATAATTGCCATTAGGTCTAGAATTTGTCCGGATTCTTTTACATATACGATATATTCTTTCTTCCTGGGAATCTTTTTTGCATGAAGATCCACAAAGCTGTTAATGAGTTTTCTGATGTTGGTTGCCAAAATATCTGTGGCGCATACAATTTCAAATTGATATTCTTTTTGCGGGTTTGTCATGGTTCCCGCGCCCAAGAATACCCCTCTAAGATAAGCTTTACGACAGCACTTGGTCTTGATTAGTCCCTCGTAAATTCCATCACTGATGTAGTTCATCCCCTCTCTG
>JAVWKI010000186.1:0-1171 GCA_036638575.1 Anaerovoracaceae bacterium
TCTCTGAGGATTTGTTCGCTCAAATCCTCAGGACCGATAGTGATACTGTAGTATTTTCCTTTTTTTAAGGTATTGCCCTGTCCCACCTCTATGGAAGTTTCTACATTGAAATATTCCTTGATTAATCGGTTTAGGTGCCTTGCCACCGCAGGGTTTTCACTGGTCAGTAGGAGCTTAAATTTGCCCCCACCTACCAGTCTTAGTTTTCCGGATACCCGAATAAACCCGGCGATTTCCGCCAGCATACAGCACTTTTTTTCTGGGGCAATTCTTGCCAACTCGTTTTTCGTATCACTTGCAAATGACATAATTTATTTCATTCCTAAAATCTTTCTTGCTTCATCCGGTGTAGCAATTTCTCTGCCGAGTAGGTTCGCAATTTTTACTACCTTCTCTACCAGCTCTCCGTTGCTCTTGGCCAATACGCCTTTTTCCACATATAAATTGTCTTCAAAGCCTACGCGAACATGTCCACCCATAATAATGGAGGCTGCCGCCATTTCAAATTCTGCTCTTCCGATTCCTGTTCCTGTCCAGGTGCATCCCGGAGGTAGTGAATCCACGCAGAAGGAAAGGTCTCTTACCGTTGCCGACATCTGTACGCCCAAAACAAAGTCAAAGTGCATTGGCTCTTCCAATAATCCTTTTTTGTAGGCCTTTAGTGCAATGTCGATCATTCCCTTATCAAAACATTCTAGCTCTGGCTTAATGCCTCTTTCCTTCATGATCTTGGCAAAGTTGAAAATGGTGTTGTCTGTATTGACAAAAACCTCGTCTCCACCAAAGTTGCAGGTTCCACAGTCTAGGGTTGCAAATTCCGGTGTAGGGGTAATTTCTGTTGATTGAAGTCGTTCAAGGTCACTCATCCCTACTGCACCGCCTGTTGAAGGTTGTACAATTGCATCCGGGCACTCCTTCAAAATTGCATCTACACATTTTTGGAATCGCTCCTTGCTCTGGGTTGGTCTTCCATCATCCTCTCTTACGTGAAGATGAATTACCGCTGCCCCTGCATCATAAGCAGACTTGGCCTCTCGAACGATTTCCTCTACGGTGTAAGGTACCGCCGGGTTATGCTCCTTGGTTACCTCTGCTCCACAAATTGCTGCTGCAATAATTAATTTTTCCATCTCTAAATCTCCTTTCACTTTTTGACGTCCCTATGTTCAAG
>JAVWKI010000186.1:1181-3414 GCA_036638575.1 Anaerovoracaceae bacterium
CAAGGGTAACATGTTTCCCTTGAAGCTCAAAGCGTTCGGCAAATTCATTGGCCATTGATACGGAACGATGTTGTCCCCCTGTACAGCCGAAAGCCACATTTAAGTGAAACTTTCCTTCTCGCATATAGCAAGGAATAATGCTGTTGATCAATCGATCCAAATTCTTTACAAAGGTAATCGCTTCTTGATGCTTCATCACATAGTTTCTTACCTTCTTACTGTTTCCTGTGGCCCGTTTCAGGCTAGGAACATAATACGGGTTTGGAATAAACCGCATATCAAAAACCATGTCCGCTGTAAGGGGTATCCCATTTTTAAACCCAAAGGACATGATGTTGATGACAAAAGCTTCTTCCTTCTTTTGATCAGAAAAAACTTCTATCAACTCCCTCTTGAGTTTGGCAGTTTTCATATTTGATGTATCAATGATGAAATCTGCCCTGTCTCTAATTCCTTTCAATACCTCTCTTTCTTTTTGTATATCTGCAATCGTCGCTGCCCTTTTGGTCATTGGATGAACTCTTCTAGTCTCATTAAATCTTCTCACCAAGGCTTCATCAGAAGCCTCAAGGAATAATACCTTGTACTCTAGTCCATCTTGATTCAGCGCCGCTACTGCCTCCATAAATCCGCCGAAAACTTCACCGCCTCGGATATCCACCACAAAGGCTGCCCGGTCAATCCCGCTATCCTTGGTCATTGCCAAGTGAATGAAATTCTTAATCAATGCAGGTGGCATATTGTCGATGCAATAATAGCCTTGATCTTCTAGGCATTCAATTGCCTGTGATTTTCCTGCACCGCTCATTCCTGTAATAATAACAATCTTCATCTTTCCCCCCGGATTTTTTCTATATTTACAATTCTATCTATACTTAATCCTGCCGCCATTGCCCTTTGGGCTCCGGCTTCAAAATCCCCTACACGAAATGGTACGTGGGCATCACTGCTGACCACAAAATTGACCCCTGTGTCCATAACCTCTTGTATTTCTTCCAAGGTTAAATGATCATGGTGGGTACTGATTTCCATCCAAACCCCATGGCTTGCACAAGCCTTTGCAATGGCAAGAAGATCAAAGGGACCCTTGTCTCCTGGATGGGTCAAAATCTTAATTTTATTTGTCTCAATCGCCTTAATGGTCATCTCTGTATTTTTCCGCTTTAAGGCTTTTCCAAATAACTTAATGCCATGGCTATACAGGAAGTTCCAAATACAATATCCGTGTCTAATTCCATAATGATATCCCGCCAGAAGAAAGTCAAATGTTTTTGCCTCCTCCGGGGTAATATCCAGGAAATTCCCCTGGTTACAAATGTTGGCTTCTACCCCAAGGTAGATCTGAAGCTGAGGATATTTCTTTTGCAGCGCCTCAATCTCCTGCCGCATTTTGGGAAAATCTTCTCGCTTCACCCCATAAGTCAAATGCCCCGGACCGTGATCTGTAATGGCCAGGGCCTTTAAGCCTCGCGCTATGGCAGCCTTTACATTGTCTTCGATGGATCCCTTTCCATGAGAAAAGGTCGTGTGGGTGTGATAATCAAAAATCATTTTTTCCATTAATCTTCTCCCAATATTCGCACTTCCGGTTCTAGCATAACGCCAAATTTTTCCATGACCGCTGCCTGAACCAAGTGCATTAGCTGAATGATATCCGTTGCCGTAGCTCCCCCGATATTAATAATGAACCCTGCATGTAGTGCCGACACCTGGGCTCCACCTACGGTTAATCCTTTGAGTCCGGCATCTTGTATCAGCTTACCGGCAAAATATCCTGTAGGTCGCTTAAAAAAGCTTCCCGCACTAGGAAAGTTCACCGGCTGCTTAGTATTTCTTTGTTCAAAAAGAGTTTTCATGGTTTCACGAATCTCTGCTTCTTCTCCCGGAGCAAATTCCAAGGTTGCAGAAAGAACAATATCGCCGGTTTCCTGTAGCCTACTTGTTCTATACCCCAGTTCCAGGGCATCTACCCCTATAGTTTTTTCTGTTTTTCCATCTTTGCTCAAGACCAAAACTTCTTTTAGGCAGTCCTTGATTTCTCCCCCATAGGCTCCCGCATTCATAAATACCGCTCCACCCATGCTTCCGGGAATTCCTGCCGCAAATTCAAATCCGGTTAAGCTTGCGCCCAGCGCCTGTCTTGCAATGGAAGACAAAAGAGCTCCGCTGCCACAGATCATTCGATTTCCTTCTATTTCTATTTTAGAAAATGCTTCCCCTACCTTAATAATCA
>JAVWKI010000187.1:0-3349 GCA_036638575.1 Anaerovoracaceae bacterium
CTTAGCAATGACCTTTACCGCCAAATCCACTTCTTCCTGGCTCTTTTGTTCAAATGCCCTTTGTGCAATTCTCGCTCTATCAATAAATCCTTGGATGTATTCCATACTCTTGTTTTCTTCAGACATTTTTTGTCTCCTTTCTACTTTTGATTTTTCCATTTCTTAATCATATCACAATCAGCACGACTCTCCAAGTAGCTAGCTTGAAAAAAGACATGGGGTTATTTGATACTATCCTTAAATTTGTTGAAATGGACACCATTTACGGATTGTGATATCATTATTTTGTTCGGTTATCAAAGAGAATAAGATGGAGAAGGATGAGTTTATGAAGCAAAAAGAGTTTAAAACTATTGGAGAATATTTTTATTGGAATTACGCAAATATGGCTATGGCGCATTTTGCATTAAAAAATGGTCACTGCAATTATGGAACCAGTGATTTTATGATTAGAGCAAAACTATATAAGGGACTAACAACTGGCACAATGAATATAGCCTCGCTATATGATGACGAAAAATACAAACTGAATAACCTTTCGTGCTGTTATTGTGGAAGTATAGAAAATTTAACTTTGGATCATTTGATTCCACGTTTTCATGGAGGAAATGATTCTGGTGAAAACATAGTTTATGCATGCAAAAGCTGCAACTCTTCCAAAAATAAAAATGACCTTATTGCGTGGTATTTAAAAAAAGGCCAATTTCCGCCAATATTGGTATTGAGACGCTATTTAAAACTTGTCCATGATTTTTATAAAGAAAATTTAATATTAGATCTGCCCTTTTCGGAGTTAGAAAAGAATACTACGCTATTTCGTATTGACTTATTACCGTACAATTTTCCAAAGCCAGCCGAATTAAGATTATGAGTATTTTCATGGAATAAAAATTGCCCGTATAACCATGAGTAGACAACGCAGGCCCAATGCAATTTCCCGTTCGATTCCCAATTTACCCTCATGGGCTGGAGCAAACGTGTGCGCGCAAGAAGCGTGCCAACTTTTATAAATTTGTAGTGGTTGCCCGAAACTCAAAATTTCCCCAAAATAACAGAACGTCCTTTTTTGCACCCTTTCCTATTTTTCGGGGGGTCCAAATGCAAATTTTTGCACCCTTTGACCGATTTCAGCAGTGAAAATGCAAAATACCTAGGGTTTTGGACCTTGTCTCAGCCTCCAACCTTCTCAACCTGACTAAGCGTTCAGCTTAATGTATAAACATTTTTTTGCATGTATAAGTACTTGTGTTTTTGCATTTGAAGGGCCATTTTAGGTCAAAGGGTGCAAAAAACCGCGATCTATTCTGTTTCAAAACCGAGGGCCACGAGCAAGCAATGAAAATCTTCCCTGCCTTGCTTACGTAGTTCTTCTTTAATCTTCTCATTTATTTCTTTCCTTAGTTGGCTTTCGCCTTTTTCTCTACCCTCTTATCCTCCTGCGGTGTTTGGCTTGAAGGAGTTTGAAGGAAGGTGATTTGCCGCAAAAAAATCGTACTAACCTAAGTGGCTAGTACGATTTGTAGTAGTTTATTTGTTGTAGTGTACGTGAAGAAGTTTGTGTGCGTTATCTTTGATGATTACCTTGTAAGCTCTTGTTACAAATGGGTTTGCATCAGAATGTCTGATTCTGGAAAGCTTATCATTTCTGTATAGGGCTTTTGCACGTTCTTGTTTGATTTCTTCATTTCCTTTTGGCTGTCCGCCTCCGGCAATACATCCGCTAGGGCAAGCCATTACTTCGATGAAGTGGTATTCTGCTTCTCCGGCCTGAATCTTTTCGATTAGTGCTTCTGCATTGGCAAGGCCGTTAACCATAGCGATTTTTACCATAAGGTCTCCGTAAGGAACAACTGCTTCCTTAACGCCCTCAAGGCCTCTAACTCCGCTAAATGCAATATTATTAAAGGTTGAATTGTTCTTTTCTTCAGCCAATCTTCTGACTACGGCTTCTGTTACACCACCGGTTACGCCAAAGATAACTCCGGCTCCGGAGAACATACCGTACTGTAGGTCTGAACCTTCTGGATCTAGCTTAGTGAAGTCAATACCTGCCTGCTTGATCATGTTTCCAAGCTCCTGAGTGGTGAGTACTAGGTCGGTATCTCGTTCTCCGTCGGTCATGAACTCTTCTCTTGCTGCTTCATCCTTCTTTGCGGTACAAGGCATGATTGCCATAACCCAAGGTTTTCTTGTGTCAGACATGTGGGCTTTGTTCACGTTGATTTCTTCCTTTACTACGGCAGAGAACATCTGCATAGGAGATTTGCAAGAAGAAATCTGTGGCATTAATTCAGGATGTCTGTTTTCTGCATATCTGATCCATCCCGGACAACAAGAAGTAAACAGTGGTAGCTTATCTCCGTTTTTGATCTTGTTTAAGAATTCGTTTGATTCCTCAATAACCGTAAGGTCGGCAGAGAAGGAAGTGTCATACACTTCATCAAAGCCAAGCTTTCTCAAAGCTGCTACGATTAGTGGCATTACGTTTTCTTCGTGGTCGATGCCGAACATTTCGCCTAGTGCAATTCTTACTGCAGGGGCTACCTGTACAATCGTTCGAAGCTCGTCATTGTTGATGGCATCCCAAGCATACTTAATGTGGTTTTTGATGTCAATTGCTGCTGTAGGACAAACTGCTGCACACTGTCCGCAGTTTACGCATTCTGTTTCTCCGATAGGATCGCCGAAGGCAGGGCTAACCGTCATTTCATATCCTCTGCCAACAAAGTCGATAGCACCAACGTTTTGAATTTCGCTACACATTCTTACGCAGTCGCCACAGTGGATACATTTGTTCTGGTCACGAACGATGGAGTTTGAAGATTTGTCAATTTCGTACCAGTCCTTGTAAGCCTTCTGAGTTTTGTCAAACTGAACGTTGTCGATACCGAATCTTCTTGCCAAAGTCTGCAGTGAACAGTTTCCACTCTTTGAACAAGTTGTACATTCTCTACAGTGAGAAGAAAGAAGCATTTTTAGAATCAATCTTCTGTGCTTGTACAATCTTGGTGTATTTGTCTTGATCTTCATGCCATCTTTTGGTGGAGTGGAGCATGAAGTGATGATGTTTCCTCTTTCGTCTTCCACGATACACATTCTGCATGCGCCATAGGTGGAAAGGTCGGAGTAGTAACATAGTGTAGGAATATCAATCCCTACTCTTCTGATGATTTCCAGTATATTTTTTTCGTCTGTAAAAGACGTCATTTCGCCGTTAATTGTAATAAATTTTGCCACGTTAAGCCTCCTTATATTATATCAATAGCGTCAAGGTTACATGCACCGATACATGCCATACACTTAACACATTTATCATTATCAATAACGTGAGCTTTTTTGTATGAACCAC
>JAVWKI010000188.1:0-3317 GCA_036638575.1 Anaerovoracaceae bacterium
CTTTACCGGAGTATTGATATTTGGTGTTTTAATTTCCAAAGAATTTACAATTTTATTTGCTTTTTCTATACATGGTCCTCGCTTCAACAGGATTCCCGGTTGACTTTGGTAATCCTTTAAAATCAAGTTGTGAACAATGTCCATGCTGCCCACTAGGCCCATGCCTAGTCTATCTTCCGGGATAAATCCCATTCTGATGCCAAAGCGGATAATGTCTCTAGGGGACTTGCCAACAATGTTTTCCCCTTTGAAAAAGATTCTGCCTTTGGCTGCCGGCACAAGGCCTGCGATGCTTTCGCACAGTTCTTTTTGTCCACTTTTGGCTACTCCGGCTACCCCTAAAATCTCACCTGCATAAAGCCTAAAGCTTACGTTGTCTAGTGCGCTTTTTCCTTCTTTGTCGATGACGGTAACCTCGTCCATATTGAGCAATTCTTCCCCTCTTGGGACTTCTTCTCGCTTAATTTCCAGTTGAACTTTTTCTCCTACCATCATTTCAATGAGCGTAGGAATAGAAACCGTCTTGGTTTCCACGGTTTCAATGGATCGTCCTTTTCTTAGTACCGTAACCCGATCGCTGATTTCCATTACTTCCCCAAGCTTGTGGGTGATAATAATTACGGCACAGCCCTGTTCCTTCATATTATTAATAATCCGAAACAATTTGCTGATCTCTTGCGGTGTAAGTACCGCTGTGGGTTCATCTAAAATCAGAACCCTTGCTCCACGATAAAGCACTTTGATAATTTCCAGAGTTTGCTTTTCACTAACCGACATCTCATAAACTTTTTTCTCCGGATCAATATCCAGACCATACTTTTCCGAGAGTGCTTTTATTTCTTTTGCAACATCGTGTCCCTTAATCTCTTTCTTTTTTACGCCTAAAATGATGTTTTCCTTCGCCGTTAATACATCCACCAGCTTAAAGTGCTGATGAATCATTCCAATTCCCAATTGAATCGAGTCTTTTGGAGAAGTAAACTTAACCGCCTTACCTTCCACATAAATAGAACCGCTGTCGGGACTATAAATTCCCGACAGCATGTTCATTAGTGTTGATTTTCCGGCTCCGTTCTCTCCCAAAAGGGCATGGACTTCGCCTTTTTTTACGATTAAATTAACATCTTCGTTGGCCATGAGCGTTCCAAAGGATTTGGTGATATTTTCCATTTCAATTGAACAATTTTGCACTTGGCTTTCCTCCATGTTATTTATTCTATGATTTATTTAGATTCTGATGCGCTAACGCCTTTGATTACGCCATCCATCTTCCAAATCTCTGCTCTAGTCAAAGACTTGCCTTCTTCGCAAAGTACTCTTCCGTCAGCATATTCAATCTTACCTGAATATGGCTTGAATTCGCCCTTAACGATGGTATCCTTTACCTGCTCAACCTTGTCTTTTACTTCCTGAGGACATTTGTCTGAAAGTGGTGCAAGATCAACATATCCATCAGCCATTGTTCCGTAGAAGCTTTCTGGCTTGAATTTTCCGTCCATGATGCTCTGAATTGCATTGATGTAGTACACTTCGTGGTGCCAAATTGGTGCAGTTAAGAAGGTATCCGGTGCAACATCTCTCTTGTCTAGGTTGTATCCGATTGCATACGCTCCTGCAGCTTCTGCAGCTAGGATTGGACCAGTTGTATCGCAGTGCTGTTCAAGAATATCGCATCCCTGTGATAACAATGCTTCTGCAGCTTCTCTTTCCTTCGCTGGATCATACCATGTGTTTAGGTAAACTACCTTTACCTCTACGTTAGGGTTAACAGATTGTGCACCTAATGTAAACGCATTAATTCCGATATTTACTTCCGGTAAGTCAAAAGCTCCAACATAACCGATAGTGTTTGACTTTGTCATCATTCCTGCAACTACTCCTGCAAGGTATCTTGGTTCTTCCATTGCACCGAAATAGTTGTCAAAGTTTGTATCATTTGCCTTGTTTCCGGAGAAATGTAAGAAATAGTTGTCCGGATATTCCTTTGACAATTCTTCCATTGTATCCATGTAGCCAAAGCTGGTTCCTACAATTACCTTACAGCCCTTGTCCATCAAGCTTAATGCAGCATCCTTTGTTGCCTGTGCATCGTTGTCCGGAACTTCTTCGATGATCTCAGTTTCTACTTTGCCGCCAAAGTGCTCAACCATCTTCTCTCTGCCCTTATCCTGAGCTTCTGAGAAACCGCCATCCTTTGATGAGCCGATGTAGATAAATCCAACCTTCATCGCATCCGATTCTTTTTCTCCGCCGCAGCCTGTAAATGCCACGCCAAGACCCAGTACCATAACTAGCACTAGCACTATTGATAATACTTTTTTCATTTTTTGTGTTCTCCTCCTCTGCGCTTCTTTGCGCTTCCAACTATCACAATAACTATATCATACTCCCGAGATAAGATATTACAACGGATATCCCGGAAACTTTCCTTCTTTTTTGTAAAAACAAAATATAAAGTTCGTGAAAATACGAACTTTATATGTAATCAATGCGATTATTGTTCTTCTCTAAAGGTGATTACGCCCTCTTCAATTTTTTCGATTACCGCTAGAGAACAAACCTTGTAATTCCGTTCCCTCAGCTTTTCCGCTCCACCTTGAAACGCCTTTTCGATAACAATCCCGATACCGGAAACGGTTGCCCCTGCTGCCTCTACAATTTCAGCCAATGCCGTTGCCGCTTCTCCATGAGCCAGAAAATCATCCAAAATCAAAACACGATCTCCTGCAGAAATGAATTTTTCTGATACACGAACAATGGAAACAGTTCCCTTGGTAAATGACCTAGCCTCCGCATGATAAAACCCTTCTGTCATGGTGTTGGGTGCGTTCTTTTTTGCAAAGACCACTCTAGGATAATTAAAGTAAGGGGCAGTGAGACAGGCAATGGCAATTCCGCTAGCCTCAACTGTCAATATCTTATCAATTTCCATGTGATCAAAACGCCTTGCTAGCTCCTCGCCCATCTTGCTCATAAAGGCCACATCGATTTGGTGATTAACAAAGCCATCAACCTTGACGATCTGCGTTCCGATAGCCTGTCCCTCTGTTAGGATCTTTTCTTTTAATTCCTTCATCTTGTCGCTCACTCTCCAAAATAATTTACCGTACCTTTCACGAATAAATCAAAGTATAACGCAATACAGGAAAAACGTCAATCCAGCTTATTTCTGATAAACTTCTGTAATTACTTGGTGCATAGCAGAATAAATTGCAGTAATACCGCAAATGATTCCTTCCCATCCTGCGATAGTGGTAATCATGTGGTTTCCGGTGAAATCTCCTGCAGCAAGCAAGAAAAATAACAAAGTTAAGGTT
>JAVWKI010000189.1:0-3310 GCA_036638575.1 Anaerovoracaceae bacterium
TATCACTATTGTTACTACCGCTGGCGGCTTTGATGCCTTAACAGAAAAACTCAAGGTGGTAACACCCAATTACGCAAGCATAACGGGTGCAGACGGAACCAAAACCATGCCTTATATTATGTCCTTTTGGGTGCTTGTAGGGATTGGTGTTTTGGGATTGCCCCAGACGGCGGTAAGAGGAATGGGCTTTCGAGATACCAAGGCCCTGCATCGTGCCATTGTTTATGGGACGATTGTTGTGGGCTTTCTCATGCTGATTATGCATATTTCCGGAGTTTTTGCACCGGCAATTATTGATACCGGGGCGCTAAAATCTACGGATTATGTCGTACCGGCCATTGTGCTTAAGTATATGAATCCGGTGGTTGCAGGGGTTTTTATTGCTGCACCCCTTGCGGCGGTCATGTCTACGGTATCATCATTATTGATTCTTGCTTCTGCAGCAATTGTTAAGGATATTTACCTAAATTACGTGGTAAAGGAAGAGAAGCAGCGAAAGAATGAAAAGAAAATTCAACGGATTTCCATGTTTACCACCTTGGTCATTGGCGGTATTGTGGTGCTCTTTACCATTTATCCGCCGGATCTAATTGTTTGGATTAACTTGTTCGCCATGGGTGGATTGGAATGTGCATTTTTTTGCCCGATTATTTTTGGCCTGTATTGGAAAAAAGCCAATGCAACCGGAGCCATTGTTTCGGCGATTTGTGGCGTTGCAGCGTTTTTGTTGATCAATACCTTTGGGCTGAACCTTGGGGGAATCACCCCAATTGTCCCATCCATTCTTATTGCAGTGGTTACCTTCATCCTAGGCTCCTTGATGGGGAAGAAGAGCGATGAAGCAACCTTGGCCCTGTTTTTTTCTGAAGAACCATCGGGGAAGAGAGGAGAAAAATGAAGCGACTAAAGGTATTAAAGGGAATATTGAAACGGACCCATGCAGATAGAATTCTGCTGGGTTATGTGGGCTTCTTGTTCATTGTTGCCGGGGTTATTTTGGTAATAGAGCCGGAGATTACCAGCTATGGAGATAGCCTTTGGTATTGTTATACCATGTCGGTGACTATAGGCTTTGGGGATATTGTTCCCATTACCCTTATTGGGCGTATCTTGACCATTGTTCTTTCCCTGTATTCTTTACTGCTCATTGGCATGGTTCCGGCGATTATCGTCAATTATTACATGGCCATTGTTCGCGCCAGGGAAGATGCGGCACTGGGAAGCTTTCTGGACAAATTAGAAAATCTTCCCGACCTTAGTCGAGAAGATTTAATTAAGCTTTCGGATCAGATTAAAAAATTACGATAGGCTAGTCTTCCATATCTCGCTCAAAGCGACGACGTCTTGCCTTGCCGGTGATTTTTACTACAACAAAGATGATGAGCGTCAGCACAGCAAGTGCAGCGACGGAAATAAGAGAGATTCTGAGCACCATACCTTTGGTTGTCGGAATCTTTTTTGCTGCATAGACTTCGCAGCTTCCTACGATTTTGCCATTGCAGGTTGCAACAACCTTGCCTACAGCAGTACCTTCCTCAATAGGAAAATCCTTTTGGTAGCTTTGGGCATTATAGGAAATATCGCTGATGGTTGAATCCTTAGGAATGAGCAATTCTAAATCTGTTTTTGTCTTAATGGGTACCTTTTTCCCGGATACAGAAATTTGTGTAATTCCTGTATTTCTTGGATTGATCGTCTTGGAAATATAATTGTCAAAATATCTGCCCATGAGGAGCTTGGTATCATCACAGAGCCGAACTGGATCATCACTTTCCATTGTTGCTGTGATGAGCTCCATGCCGTTACTCTTTCCGTAGGTGACCAAATTAAATTTCGATTTCGTTACATAGCCGCTTTTTCCACAGACTACCGGTTCATAGTAGCAAGCTTTGTTTTCTAGCATACGATGGTTATTCCAAAGCTCTCTCTCTCCGGTTTTGTTGGTTGCCGGAACGGTATATTTCAACGTGCTGGAGATTTTCAGAAAGTCTTTGTTTTTTACACAATAGCTTAAAATTAGCGCAAGATCCTTTGGCGTGGTGTAATGGTTCTCTTCCCATAGCCCATGTGGGTTGGAAAAGTGGGAATTGGTGCAGCCAATTTCTTTTGCTTTTTTGTTCATTTCTTCCGAAAACTTCTCTACAGAACCAGAGATGGCTTCTGCAACTACTACGGCACAATCGTTGCCGGAAGCCAAGAGCATTCCATATAAGGCATCCTCTAAGGTAATTTGTTCGCCTACATCTAAGGCGATGTGGCTAGACTCTTTGTCGATATTGTGCACTGCGTTATCTGAAACGGTAAGAACCTGATCCATCTTTCCCTTTTCAATGGCGATAATCGCAGTTAAAATTTTTGTACAACTGGCGGGATAAAACTTAGTGTCTCCCTCCTTGTTATAAAGAACCGTGTTATTTTTTGCATCGAGGACTACGACCCCATTGGAGTTGGTATTAAACGTTTCTCCAGTGATACTGTCTTCCCCGTAACTGACTTGCGTATTCCCAAAGCCAACGGTGATTATGGCGATGGCAATGACAAGAATGAATGATTTAAAAAACTTATTTCTCACAATTAACCTCTTTAATAAAACAATAAAAAACTTCTATACAACACACCTTATAGATTATCTATGTTATTGAGGTGTTCGTCAAGAAGTTCACGGGAATTTTCATAAAAAAAATACAAAAAAAGGAAAATTCATGGAGGAAGGTTGCTAAAGCAATAGTTCCCCGGCAATAAAATCTGCAGTAAGGGCGTTGCTTGGACGAGATAAAAGTAGGTCAGCCGGTCCGGATTCAATGCAAGCGCCTTGGTGTAAGAATAAAACATTTTGACAAAGGCGTT
Organism: Anaerovoracaceae bacterium; assembly: GCA_036638575.1. Taxonomy (GTDB): domain Bacteria; phylum Bacillota; class Clostridia; order Peptostreptococcales; family Anaerovoracaceae; genus JAXGRD01. Next base: position 2,848 of record JAVWKI010000189.1, read on the forward strand.
TTGCTTGCGCCAAATTATGGGTGATCAGTACGATGGTTGTCTCTTCTTGCTGGTTCACCTTGAGCAACATTTTTTCAATTTCCCCGGTGGTTGCCGGATCTACATTGGCGGTAGGTTCGTCCAAGAGCAAAAGCTTCGGATGAAAAGATAAGGCTCTGGCTAGTGCAACCTTTTGCGCCTCTCCTCCAGAAAGCTTCCACGCCTTTTGATCTGCAAGAGCGCTTAGCCCTAGCTCCTCCATCAGGGCGTTTACCCGGGTATTGATTTCGGTAGAAGCACTTCCACGAAGCTTCATGGGATAAGCAATGTTCCGTCTCACATCGGTGGTGAGCAGGTAGGGTTTTTGAAAGACTAAAGTGACCTCCTCTGCAGGGAGAAGGGGACGTCCATCATATTCTATGGTTCCACCTGTGGGCTGATCTAAACCGGCAATCAAATTGAGCAGGGTACTTTTCCCTGCACC
>JAVWKI010000190.1:0-3263 GCA_036638575.1 Anaerovoracaceae bacterium
TATATAATTAACACAAAGATAAAGATAAAGATAAAGAAAAAAAGAAGTTAAGTTAAGCGAAGTTATGTAAATGTCAAAATGAGAAGGACGAAGAGAAAGGCGAGGAGCAATCATGGAAATCACAGATAGGAAAAAGATATTGGTACTGGGCGTTGGTGCACAAGGATCTGCAGCAGCAAAGCGACTAGATAAGGAAGATGGCGTAGCGGAAATTATTTGTGCCGATTACGACAAGAAGGCAGTGGATGAGTTGGTAAAAACCTTGACAAAGGCAAGGGGCGTAACGGTGGATGCCCACGATAAGGCAAGCATTGTAGCGGCAGCAGAGGGAGTGGACCTAATTCTTAATGCCCTTCCACTAGAATGTACAAAGAACGTGCTAGAAGCGGCAATTCAGGTAAAGGCAAATTATCAGGATTATGCGGGAACAACCTCCCTTCATGAGGATTGGGTGGAAAACTACCGGATTCAGCTTGAGGAATATGGTCCTCGATTTGCAGAAATCGGAAGGCTAGCCATCATTGGAACCGGTTCTGCACCGGGATTGATCTGTGCGGCAACTCGGCATACCATGAGATATTTGGATACCTGCGACACCATTTACAATATTGTGTGGGAAGGGGTAAGCCCAAAGAGATTCCTACCGTTTTGGTGGTCTCCGGTAACGGCCCTCCACGATATGTCCGAAGAAGGCTATGCAATGATTGATGGTGAACTGGTGAGAACGCCAGCCTATGGATTACCCATTCAGCGACAATATGACTATATGGATCGAGAAATCACCTTTGTAGAGCATTGCCATGACGAACCAATCCACTATTATTTAAGCGGGGAGAGTCACTTCAAAGGCTGCAAGAATGCCTACTTTAAATATGCAGGGGATGGAATCGATTTTGCCAAACCTCTTTACCATGCGGGTCTTCTCTCTCACGAAAAAGAGTTGATCAACGGCGTGGAAATCGCACCCTTTGATGTGATATTAAAGCATGTGCCACCTGCACCGAAATTTAAGGAAGAAATCAAGGAAATCCTAGATGAAGGCTTGAATTCAGATTCCGGTTGTATGTGTATTGAGTCTTATGGGACGAAGGACGGAAAGAAGATCTTGGTAGAAACCCATGTTTCTGCCCCTGGACTTCAGGAATCCTATGACCTTGCAGGCATTACTGCAGAAATGTATTTAACCGGACAAGGCGGATTTTTATTCTCTAAGCTATTTGTCTATGATAAATATGAACAGGTGGGATTAATTACCTCAGATATGATCACCATGGAACAAGTAGACCAATACTTTGAATATGCCAAGGAGCTTGGCATTACCCTAGACACAAAGGTGAAGGAACAATAAGGCCCTGCCTAGCAAAGCACTAGGAATGATTACAGGAATAGGGGAACCCTAGATCGGTCTACCTACATAAGAAAAGACTCCAATAAGTATAAATATAAGGGGAAAAGCCATGATCTGCCCGGTCATGGCTTTTCCTCTGTCTAGGCAAGCGCCTCTAGGACAAAGCTATTCCACGATACTTGCCCTAGAGAATATCAATGTATTCGTTGTTTAAGGCTTTGTTCATGCTTCGAACTGCACAGAATTTGCCGCACATAGAGCAGGTGTCTTCAAACTCTGGCGCTTTATCTTTTCGGATTCCCTTAGCGTATTCCGGATCGATGGCACAAGCCCATTGTGCATCCCAGTCTAGGGCTTTTCGTGCATCGGCCATGGCATCATCCTTATCCCTTGCGTGGGGAATGTGCTTAGCAACGTCTGCGGCATGGGCAGCGATTTTACTGGCGATAATTCCTTGCTTGACATCCTCTAGGTTTGGAAGGGCCAGATGTTCTGCCGGCGTAACATAACAAAGGAAGGCAGCACCGGCCATAGCAGCCACAGCTCCGCCAATCGCAGCAGTAATATGATCATAGCCGGGAGCAATGTCGGTAACAATGGGGCCAAGCACATAAAAGGGCGCACCCATGCAGATGGTCTGCTGGATTTTCATATTGGCTTCTACCTGGTCAAGGGGCACATGTCCGGGACCTTCTACCATAACCTGAACATCCCTAGCCCAAGCGCGTTTGGTCAATTCGCCAAGGCGGACCAATTCATCAATTTGGCAAACATCACCGGCATCGGCCAGGCAACCGGGCCGGCAAGCATCTCCCAAGGAAATGGTAACATCATGCTCCCGACAAATTTCCAAAATTTCATCATAATATTCATAAAAAGGATTTTCATTGCCGGTCATACACATCCAAGCAAAGACAAGGGAGCCACCTCTGGAGACGATATTCATTTTGCGCTTGTGGGTCTTGATTTGGTCAATGGTTTTTCTGGTAATTCCACAATGAAGGGTAACAAAGTCCACTCCATCCTCTGCATGTAGCCGAATTACCTCCAAAAAATCTTCGGCAGTAAGGGTAGCCAAATCTCGTTGGTAGTGAATAACCGAATCATAAACCGGAACAGTTCCGATCATGGCCGGACATTCGGAAGTAAGCTTTTGACGAAAACCGGAGGTATCTCCATGGGAAGACAAATCCATAATTGCCTCTGCACCCATATTTACCGCCTCCATGACCTTTGCAAGCTCTACATCATAATCTGTACAATCTCTGGAAATCCCTAGATTCACATTAATTTTTGTTTTTAACATGGAGCCAATCCCATTGGGGTCAAGGCACTTGTGCTTTTTGTTGGCACAGATAGCAATTTTACCTTCTGCTACATGTTGGCGAATAAACTCCGCGGTTCTAAACTCTTTTTTTGCGACCAGTTCCATTTGCGGTGTGATGATTCCTTTTCTTGCCGCTTCCATTTGTGTAGAATAATTCATCCATAACCTCTTCTTTCGTTTCTCTAATCTGAAATACCGTAAACAAAGAATAAAAAAGCAGGGAATACCAAATTTGCGTACTCCCTGCGCATTGACTAAATCGCAAGTATGCTTCCTCCGTTGGCATTATCCAAATCAGGTTAAGGGTCGAAGTTCCAACTTCCTCTCAGCCTGTATCACAAGCTCCCCTGCTCATATTCATTTTTATCAAGATAACACAGCGGTATAGAAAAGTCAACTGTTTTGCACTTACACAACAATCAAATTATGAACCAAATGTGATAATGTCCTAATATACCAGTTGAGAAAATGTCCCAAAAGTGACCCTCATATAGTATGATGTACCTTCATACTAAGAAAGAGAGGTACCTGACCATTAGAAAGGTAGAATTAAGAATGAACGAACAACAAAAATATGATATTATCAAG
>JAVWKI010000191.1:0-3259 GCA_036638575.1 Anaerovoracaceae bacterium
AAGCCAACTGCATTTTCTCAGGTTTTTGAACAAGTTTTTCGTGTAGGAATCGGACTGTTTTTGGGATATACCTTATATAAGGGGTTGACAACCTTTGGATTGATTGATCAATTTGATGCTGGCGTAAAGGGTGCAGCAGGTGCAGCCTTTGGTGGCACAGTTGGATCTATCGCCGGACTTTTGGTCATTTTGGTCATTTACATTGTTGGAAAACCAATGATTACTGCCAGAAGAAGAAAATATGATGGTGGAGAGCGATCGCCGTGGAAACAAATCCTAAAAGAGATTTTGAGCATTGCGATTCCCATTACTATCGGGGCGGCAATTATGCCGATTATGAACTTCATTGAAGCACCAATCATTATGAATCGTTTGCTGGCCTCAGGCTACAGCGGTGCAGAAGCCACCAACCTATATGGACAAATCGGTGGTTTGGCAATGCCAATTATTAACCTTCCCCAGGTGTTGACTATGGCCCTTGCCATGAGCTTGGTTCCACTGATTTCTTCAGCACACAAGGAAAGAGACCATGAAAAATTACAGTATAATACCGTTTTAAGTGTGAGAATAGCAATGCTCATTGGCCTACCTTGTGCCATTGGAATTGCCGTTCTTGCTGAACCGATTATGCTGTTATTATACAAAAGTAGATTTGAGGAAGCGGTTAACGTAGCACCAACCTTGGCACTTCTTGCCGTTGGAGTAATCTTCCTCTCAGTGGTACAGACCGTTTCCGGCGTACTGCAGGGTGTAGGAAAACAAATGATTCCGGTATTGAACTTGGTTGTTGGTATCGTCATTAAAATCGCAGTAACCTGGATTTTGGTGGGAATACCGGCGCTAAACATCAAGGGTGCAGCAATAGGAACCATAGCTGCCTATATTGTAGTCGCTTATTTGGACTTAAGAGCAACAAAGAAATATACCGGAGCAGTCTTTGATTTAAAGCTTACTTTCCTTCGTCCGGCGGCGGCGGCATTGATCATGGGTGCAGTGGCATGGTTGATTTATCATGTGATCTTTGGCGGTGTACAAGGAAACTCTATAGGAACCTTGGTTTCCATTGCCGTTGCAGGGGTCGTTTATTTGGTACTACTCTTTGTTCTCAAAGCCATTACCAGAGAGGACCTTGTTAACATGCCAAAGGGAGACAAGATCATCAAGCTTATGGATAAACTAGGGAGAAAATAATGGATGAAAAATTAAAGCTTGCCGCAAATGAACCCTTGGGGGCATTTCAGCGGTTAATAGAAATCGTTGACCTATTAAGGAAGGAATGTCCTTGGGACAGGGAGCAAACCCACAAGAGTCTTAGGCAATGTATGATAGAGGAAGCCTACGAGGCAGCAGAGGCCATAGACAATGAAGATAAGGCTAATTTAAGGGAAGAACTGGGAGATGTCCTCTTGCAAGTTGTCTTCCATGGCGCACTGGCAAAAGAGGAAGGCGACTTTACCCTTACAGAGGTAATAAATGAAGAATGTGAAAAGATGATTCGTCGACACCCTCATGTTTTTTTGGAGGAAAAGGCTAAAAGTGTTGACAAAGTACTAGAAAAATGGGAGAATATCAAGGTAGTAGAGAACGGAGCAGCTTCTTGCACGTCGAGACTTGAGAAAGTACCGAAGGCATTACCTGCATTAGTCCGCAGTTACAAAGTTCAAAAAAAAGCGGCGCAAGTAGGTTTCGATTGGCAAAGTGAAACAGAAGTTTTCGAAAAGATGGACGAAGAGGCTGAGGAGTTGCGCGACGCATACAGAAACTCAGATCAGAGTAATATTACGGAGGAGCTTGGTGACTTACTGTTTACAGTAGTAAATTTGTCTAGATTTCTAAACGTTGAACCGGAGTCTGCATTAGAAGCATCCACGGCGAAGTTTATTCGACGCTTTGGTGCGGTGGAGGCAAAGGCGACGGCACAAGGACACTCTTTGGAAGAACTGTCGCTAAAAGAGATGGACGAAATTTGGGAAGAAGTAAAACAAGAAGAAGTTCTTTTGGGGGAAGCGTAACAACACGCGATTTATTTTTAAGGAGGAATTATTAATGAACAAAGCTGAATTAATTGCTGCAGTGGCAGACAAAACAGGATTTACAAAGAAGGATGCAGAGGGTGCGGTAAACGCAACAATGAGCGTTATCGAAGAAGCACTTAAGAGCGGTGAGAAAGTACAGTTAATTGGATTTGGAACATTTGAAGTACGTCAGAGAAAAGCAAGAACAGGTAGAAACCCTAGAAAACCGGGCGAAACTATTGAGATTGCTGCATCAAAGGCACCTGTATTCAAAGCAGGAAAAGCACTAAAAGATTCCGTAAACAAATAATTAAACTGATATTAGGGCAGCACCGTTGTTGCCCTTTTTTTATGGCCTTTTTTAGGAAGAAGACCAAAGGAGAAAGACGGAGGGTAAAATGCGAATTGACAAATTTTTAAAGAATTCCAGATTGATCAAAAGACGTTCGGTGGCCAAGGAAGCTTGTGATACCGGAAGAATTACCATCAATGAAAAGATTGCCAAAGCAGGCAGCGAAGTGAATGTAGGAGATTTAATTAAAATTCAGTTTGGAACCAAAGAGATTTCTGCAAAGGTACTAGACTTGCGTGATTCTTCAAGAAAAGAAGACGCAGCAGAAATGTATGAGATCGTAGAATAAAAAACCGGAGCAGGGATAAATACTTATCCTCTATGCTCCGGATTTTTTATTAAGATGTAATTATTTTGTGGCTATTGCCGTAGTAAAGGGAAGCTTGCTCACCACCCGTACCCAAACGGAGTGGATTAAAATCGCTTGAATTGGAATCATGATTGCCCCTTGAAGTAGTCGCGGTGGCATCAAGGCTAGGAATCCCTTTCCATACATTAGGTTAAGCCAAAGGGTATTGAGCAGCAAGGTATAAAGGACAATAACTGCAACAGCAGCGATGGTTGTCCTCTTCCAAGTTACCGGCTTGCCATGGAGAATTAGCCCGTAGGTTACTCCGGTAAGGAAGGCCGTAAGGGTAAACCCAGGGAAATAAGCCCCTGCTGTAGGAAATAGTAGCATCCCCAAAAGGTCGCCCACTGCATAACCAATCCCGGCCCACGCAGGACCAAACAAGATGCCCATAATTGCAACCGGTAAGAACCCAAAGCCAATACGGGTAATGGGTAGGTTGATAGACAAAAATCTTGTTAGGATAATCTCTAAAGCAATGAGAAAGGCCATGGTTACAAGCTGTACCGTAAATGATGTTTTTTTCATACTAAAAAACTCCTT
>JAVWKI010000192.1:0-3251 GCA_036638575.1 Anaerovoracaceae bacterium
AGCATCCTCCGAATCTATACAGAAATTCAAAGTATGCCTGAACCTTTTTCCTGGCTAGAGGAGCAAATTAAGGCACTGGACTGTAGCCCAGAGGCCTTTAAAAACAGTAAGGCTTATGGGTATATGCAAGAAGATTTGCAAGCAGCACTAAAAGAAGGGGAAGCCTATATTGCCAAGGCCGGAGAAATTTTATCCCTTTGCGGCTTAGAAAAGCTAGCACAAAAAAATGAAGATGACCGCTTGCAGATAGAGGCCCTTTTGGAGCAAGAAAATTTTTCCTTGCTGAGAACACAATTGGCGGCCCTTTCCTTTGCCACCATGCGTGCAGGAAAAGAAGAAAAAGAAGACTACGAAGAGGTAAAGTCTGCGGTTTCTGATTTAAGAAAAAAGGGGAAGGATGTTTTGGCAAAGGTAAAGGAGCGATATTTTGCAGAGCCTTTGGAAGAGCAAATCGCATTGATCAGAAAGACTTATCCTTCTGCAAAATTTTTAAAAGAGCTGCTTCTTGGCTTTCATCAAGCTTATGGTGAGAAAAAAAGGGAAAAGAATCTGGTTGATTTCAATGATATTGAACATTTTGCCATTGAAATTCTAAAAAACAAGGAGGCAGCAGCAGAATATCGAGAAAAATTCCAATATATTTTTATTGATGAATATCAAGATAGCAATTATCTACAAGAAGAAATTATCAATCAAATTAAGCGGGAAAACAATTTGTTTATGGTAGGGGATATTAAACAAAGTATCTACAGATTTAGGCTTGCTGAGCCGGGAATATTCAAAGAAAAATATGAGCGGTACAAAAAAAGTGGAAAGCAAAGTGTTAAATTTGACTTAAACGAAAATTTCAGAAGCAAAAAAAGCATTATTGATGGCGTAAATGATATTTTTTCCGGATTAATGGAAGACTATACTCCGGAGGTCGCTTTGCATTTAGGTCGAAATGATCCTCGAGATATCCACTATCCTGTAGAGCTACACCTGGTCAACGGTGCTACTGAATTAGACGAAGAAATTGATGAAACCTTACTGGAAATGAAGAAAAATGAATTGGAAGCCTTGGCAGCATGTAAGCTTATTGAAGACGCTGTAGGAGAATTATTTTATGATCACAAGGCAGAGGTGGAAAGACGCCTAACCAAAAGAGATATCGTCATTTTGATGCGTGGGGTAAAAAATACCGCAGATATCTTTTATGACGTGCTCAAAGCCAACAATATTCAGGCCTATATTGATGACAACTCCGGATACTTTGACACCATAGAAATTTTGACGTTTTTGGATCTACTCCGTGTGATCAATAACAAAAATCAGGATATTCCTTTGCTTTCTGTTTTGCGTTCTGCCATATTTGGCTTTACCATTGATGAACTAATTCAAATTCGTCTAGAACATCGGGAGGGGTCCTATTACGAGGCCTTAACCCATTACGTTCAGTGTGGCACAAAGGCTGCCCTTGCCGAAAAAATTTCTTCTGTATTTACGCAAATTTCTGCTTGGAGCAGAGAAGCAATTTATACCCCTTTGGAAGATTTTGTTTGGATGCTCATGAGCCAAACGGGCTACTATTCTTATGTAGGCGCGCTTCCCGGGGGAGACCAAAGACAGGCCAATCTGCGAACCTTTGTGGATAAAACCTTAAGCTTTAGAGAGGGCGGAAGCAACTCGATTTTTTCTTTGCTTCGCTATATTGAGGCCATCGGAAAGAAGAAAATTGATATCGGACAAATTAATCTGATGTCAGAAAAAGATGATGTTGTGCGCATTATGACCATTCACAAAAGTAAGGGCTTAGAATTTCCTATGGTTATCGTGTCTGGACTAGGCAAACGATTTAACCGAGATAACCGGAGCAAGGTGGGTAGCATGCACAAGGATATTGGCTTTGCCCTAAGCTATGTAAATCACAAAGACCGATGGTATAAGACCACTTTGCTGGAACAGATTATTGCCGCGAAGAAAGCTGCCGAAAGCTTAGAAGAGGAAATCCGTGTACTCTATGTTGCCATTACTCGTGCAAAGGATAAATTGGTCCTTATGGCCGGTGTAAATGACCTCGCCGATCGATTGGAAAAATATGATCAAGGAGTCACTGGGAAATCGTGTTTTTTGGATTTGATTTACCCACAGCTTGAGAAAAGCCAAATCGAGGTATTTACCCACGACAGAAACAGCTTAGGCCAATATATTCAAGGAAGCACGGGAAAAGAGATGGTAATGGCCAGCCTACTTGAGGACTATGCAAAGAACCGGAACGAGCAGCTAAAGGAACAAGTCCATCACTTGCTTTCTTATCGCTATCCAATGGAGCATGAGCTAGGAGTCAAATCAAAATTTTCCGTTAGTGAGTTAAATTATGTGACCAATCAAGAAAGTCGATTAAAGGTAGCCTTAAATGAGCCGGAATTTACCAAAGAAAAACGAGACTTTACCGGGGTAGAAAAGGGAACCTTGATGCACAAGGTAATGGAGCATCTTGATTTCTCCGCGGTATACCAACACCTATTGAAGAGTAGGGAAGAGGGGTTTTCCTATGTTTCTCGCTTTATTCTAAGCTTAGTGTCCCAAGAACTGCTCCTTCCTAAGGAGGCAGAAGCCATTGATCGCAACAAAATTATGGCATTTTTTGATAGCCCCATCGGAATTCGGGCAGCAAAAGCAGAAAAGCTATACAAGGAAAAAGCCTTTAACATTCTTCATGACCATCAGGGTACGGAAATTATTGTACAGGGAATTATTGACTGTTATTTTGAAGAAAAAGGGGAACTGGTCCTCCTGGATTATAAGACCAACTATGCTACAGAGGAAGTTCGGGAAACTTACCGAGCACAAATTGATCTCTACAAGGAAGCTTTAGAAAAGACAGAGGGCAAGCCGGTAAAAGAAGCGTATCTTTACCTCTTCTCTAAGGGTAGGGTAGAGGTGATGTAAGACAATAAACTCCATAAAAAGACGCGGCCGTTGGCCGCGTCTTTTAAGATTCTAAATATTATTTTTTGTTGTTCTTATACAAGACCCTGAGCCATCATAGCTTCAGCAACCTTTAAGAATCCAGCGATGTTTGCACCCTTTACAAGGTCATATTCGCCATAGTATTCTTTTGAAGCGTTTGCACAAGCATCGTGAATACCAACCATGATAGTTTCAAGCTGTTTGTGAACGTCTGCAGCTGCGAATACAGTCTTTCCGCTGTTCTGTCCCATTTCGATACATGAGCAAGCTACGCCACCAGCGTTTGCTGCCTTTGAAGG
>JAVWKI010000193.1:0-3224 GCA_036638575.1 Anaerovoracaceae bacterium
CCATTTTTTTTGCGGTGGAATATTTGCCGGGGCAGTACGATCAAAGGGCGGACTCAGCAGCACAGTGTATTAAGCTGATGAAGCCGGGAACAGAATGTAATGTAAAATTCGCAAGAATTTACCTTCTAGAGGGAAATCTGGCACAAGAGGAAGTTGATGCAATTAAAAAATATGTGATTAACCCGGTAGATAGCCAGGAGGCTGCTGACGAAAAGCCGGAAAGCTTACAGATGGAAACGGTTATTCCTGAGGATGTTGCGATTCTTCATGGATTCAGAGAGAAAACCGAAGCAGAATTAGAAGTTTTCCGAAAAGAGATGGGCTTTGCCATGAGCAAGGGTGACCTTTTACATATTCATCAATATTTTGCTCAAGAAGAAAAGCGGGATCCGTCCATTACCGAGCTAAAGGTAATTGATACTTATTGGTCAGATCACTGCAGACATACAACCTTTAACACGGAGCTTACGGATATTTATTTTGAAGATGGTCCATACGGGGAGCTGGTAAAGGAAGCCTTTACCGAGTATATGGATATTCGCAAGTCGGTTTACGGAGACAGAAAGAAGGCCATTTGCTTAATGGATATGGCTTGCATCGGTGCAAAGCTATTAAAAAAAGAAGGCAAGGCGGATGATTTAGACGAGTCTGAAGAAATCAATGCTTGTTCCATTAAGGTTAAGGCGAAGATTGACGGCAAGGAAGAAGACTGGCTGGTAATGTTCAAAAACGAAACTCACAACCACCCAACAGAAATTGAACCTTTTGGTGGAGCGGCAACCTGTCTTGGTGGTGCCATCAGAGACCCGCTTTCAGGTAGAGTTTATGTTTATCAGGCCATGCGTGTGACGGGTGCAGCGGATCCGAGAGTTCCGGTAGAAGAAACCCTTCCGGGCAAGCTTCCACAGAGAAAGATCACCAGAGAAGCGGCAATGGGCTACAGCTCTTACGGAAACCAAATCGGACTGGCAACAGGACAGGTAGATGAAGTTTACGATGACAGCTATGTGGCAAAGAGAATGGAAGTGGGAGCAGTAATTGGTGCAGCACCTGCGGATCATGTGGTACGAGAAGTGCCAACTCCGGGAGATGTGATTATTTTGGTTGGTGGACGTACCGGCAGAGATGGCTGTGGCGGTGCTACCGGATCTTCCAAAGAGCATACCGAAGAATCTATTCTTGAATGTGGTGCAGAGGTTCAAAAAGGAAATCCACCTGTGGAGCGAAATATTCAGCGCCTATTCCGTAGAAAAGAAGTAGCAACCTTAATTAAGCGTTGTAATGACTTTGGTGCCGGCGGTGTGTCCGTTGCCATTGGAGAATTGGCAGACGGACTTACGGTTAACTTGGATGCGGTTCCAAAGAAATACGAAGGTCTTGACGGAACTGAACTGGCAATCTCAGAATCCCAGGAGCGAATGGCAGTGGTAATTCGTGCAGAGGATGAAGAAAAATTCAAGCGCTTTGCCATGGAAGAAAACCTTGAAGCGACAACGGTAGCAACGGTTACCGGAGAAAATAGAGTAAAAATGTACTGGAGAGGAAAGGAAATCCTTAACCTAGACAGAGACTTCTTAAATACAAACGGTGCAAAACAATATGCTACAGTTAAGGTCAAGGGAGAAGACAGCTTAGGTGTATTACCAACCCTTGATTCTGTAGAGGACTACCTTAGTGACTTAAACTGCTGCAGCAAGAAGGGATTGATTGAGCGATTTGACTCTACCATTGGTGCATCCACAGTATTGATGCCACTTGGCGGAAAACATCAGCTTTCACCGGCTTGCGGAATGGCGGCAAAGCTTCCGGTTACTCAGGGAGAAACGGATACGGCAACCTTGATGGCTTACGGATTTGATCCAAAACTAGCCAAGGCAAGCCCTTATCACGGAGCACTCTATGCGGTAATTGACTCTGTAACGAAGATTGTTGCTATGGGCGGAGACCGAAAGAAAATCAGATTAACCTTCCAGGAATACTTTGAAAAGCTATCCGGAGATGAGGCTTGGGGCAAACCTATGGCAGCGCTTCTGGGTGCATTGAAGGTACAAAAGGAATTAGAGATTCCGGCAATTGGAGGAAAGGACTCTATGTCGGGAACCTTTATGGATATTAACGTTCCTCCGGCATTAATCAGCTTTGCGGTAAATACCATTGATGCGGGAGAAGTCATTTCCAGCGAATTCAAAAAGGCAGGCAGCAAGCTAGTATTGCTAGCAAGCAGTAGAGATCAGCGAGAAGTAATCGACTTTGAGCAGTACAAAAAATCCATGGATAAGGTCAGAGCACTGGCTGCAGAAGGAAAGATTCTTGCGGCAAATACTGTAGGTCAAGGCGGAGTGTTTATGACCGTGGTAAAGATGGCGGTAGGAAACAAGATTGGTGCACAGATCAATGGGCTTACCCAAGAAGAACTGGCAAAGCCGGCTTATGGCAGCATTGTTCTTGAAATTGGAAAGAAGGAAGACCTTCCATCGTTAATGGGCGATGTGGAATATACACTTTTAGGAGAAACAACAGAGCAGGCAAATCTAAGAATTAGCTTAGGGGAAACGGAAAAGAAAATCAGCTTAAATGAAATCATTAAGCGATGGGAAGCACCGTTAGAAGGAGTATTCCCAGTAAGAACTGAAGAGGAAGCGGGCAAGGTAGTCGAGGAAGTTCCTGTTGCTCCGGCAGTAGAGGCAAAGATCACCGGACCTGCAATTAAGGTGGCAAAACCAAGAATTTTAATTCCGGCATTCCCGGGAACCAACTGCGAAATGGATTCAAAGCGTGCCTTTGTTCGCGCAGGAGGAGATGCAGAAATTCATATTATCCGAAATATGACGGCAGATACGCTGAGCGAATCTATTGATGAGCTGGCAGCAAAGATTAAGGAAAGCCAAATTATTATGCTACCGGGAGGATTCTCCGGAGGAGATGAACCAGACGGTTCTGCTAAATTTATTACGGCGATCTTTAGAAATCCAAAGATTAGCGAAGCCGTTTCCGATCTACTAGAACAAAGAGATGGCTTGATGCTGGGAATTTGTAACGGATTCCAAGCCTTGATTAAGCTAGGCCTTGTTCCTTACGGAAAGATTTGTGATGCCAAAGAAGAAAGCCCTACCCTAACCTACAATAAGATTGGTAGACATCAGTCTTCCTTGGTTAGAACAAGAGTAGCAAGCACCATGAGCCCTTGGCTTTCAGGGGTTTCTGTGGGAGATGTACATACTGTA
>JAVWKI010000194.1:0-3204 GCA_036638575.1 Anaerovoracaceae bacterium
CGACACCCGTCTCTGCCGCCGCTACCTGTGGTGCCTCTGCCGGAGCCGGTGCTGCTGCAGGCTTCACTGCCGGTGCTGCATCGGTGGCTTTTGGCTTTTTGGTCACGGTAGCAATGATCTTGTTCATTAGTGCGATACAGCCCCAAAGAAGCAATAGGATGATAAAGGTCATTCCCATGCCCATTACGGTTGTCATTCCCGCACCGATTAGCTTATCCCCCATTGACAACTGATGCATTGTCGAAGGATCCGCAAATAGCTCCATTACACTCATTTAGGCCACCTCCTATAGCGGAATATTTCCGTGCTTTTTCGCAGGTCTTGAATCTCTCTTGCTCGCCAACATGTCAAATGCGCTGATGATTCTCTGTCTTGCGGTAGCCGGTTCAATAACATCATCTACATAGCCCATTTCTGCTGCTCTGTAAGGATTGTTAAATTTATCTTCGTATTCTTGGATTTTTTCTTGGGTCATTGCAATCGGATCATCGGATTCTTTAATTTCTTTCTTTACGGAAGAAATGATGTTTGCCGCTCCGCTAGCACCCATTACTGCAATCTGTGCAGTCGGCCAAGCCAGAACCATATCAGAACCAAGTTCCTTATTACACATTCCAATGTATGCTCCGCCATAAGCCTTACGACAAATCATCGTAACCATCGGCACTGTTGCTTCACAGTAAGCGTAAAGCATCTTTGCGCCATGACGAATGATTCCGCCATACTCTTGATCTGTACCCGGCAAGAATCCCGGTACATCTTCAATGGTCAAAATCGAAATATTAAAGGCGTCACATCGACGAATAAATCTTGCTGCCTTGTCTGATGCATCCACATCTAAGCATCCTGCTCCAACTTTTGGTTGGTTGGCGATAACACCTACAGTGCTGCCGTTCATTCTGATAAAGCAAGTGATCATATTCTTTGCAAAATGTGTTGCAACGTCTAAGATTTCTCCATTATCTGCAAGGCCTTCAATAATCTTGTACATATCGTATGCCTTGTTTGGATTTTCAGGAATAATATCATTAAATTCAGGAATCAAACGATTCGGATCATCTGTAGATTCGTAAATCGGTGGAGTTTCCATATTGTTTGATGGGAAGTAACCCAACAGGTTTCGTACTTCTAACAAGGTTTCTTCATCATTCTTGCCTAGGAAGTGTGCGTTTCCGCTCTTCGCATTGTTGGTCATTGCTCCGCCAAGTGCCTCAGCCGTAACTTCTTCTCCGGTAACTGTCTTAATTACCTGTGGTCCGGTGATGAACATCTGACTGGTTTTGTCTACCATGAAGATAAAATCCGTAATTGCCGGTGAATAAACTGCACCACCTGCACATGGTCCCATGATTACAGAAATCTGCGGAATAACTCCGGAAGAAATTGTGTTATTTTTGAAAATCTTACCAAATCCGGAAAGTGCATTCACGCCTTCTTCTACTCTGGCTCCGCCAGAATCGTTCAGACCTACAATAGGAGCACCCATCTTTAGGGCCATACCTTGAACTTTTACAATTTTCTCTGCGTGATATTCACCTAGAGAACCACCGATAACGGTGAAGTCTTGTGAGTAAGCAAACACCAATCTGCCGTCCACTGTACCATATCCCGTAACCACTCCATCACCGTGGAATTTCTTCTCCGGCATATCAAAGTTGTTGCATCGATGAGATACGAAAGTGTCTACCTCAACAAAGCTATCTGCATCAAATAAAATGTCTAGTCTTTCTCTAGCAGTTAGCTTGCCTCTGGCATGCTGTGCCTCGATTCTTTTTTCTCCGCCGCCTTGTGCAATTTTTGCTTTTAACTGACGAAGTTCTTCAAGCTTGTTCATTTATGATTCCTCCTTATTTTTTTTGGATTCTTAACCTTGTTTATAATGCTAAAGCACCAAGAACACTATACCGCAAATAGCTTGTAATTTCAAGGGGTTTTCCCTTGTATACATTATTCATCGTTATGCTTTTCACAACCTTTCTCTCAACCAGGTCCTTAGATTCCGACTGTTTAAGAATAGTTTAACACACCTAATCGCAAATGCACAGTAGGAAGGGACAATCCGCAGAAGAAAAACTAACGAGCAGGCTCTCTGCTCGTTAGAAAAAATACTTGTTCTATTTTTGTAGATTTTGGGGTTCATCCCAATATTTGACATAGCGCCTTAGTTTGTGTAGTCGCCGGCCTTTATTTGCCCGTGATCCAGTAAGGATTGGTCACGGCATAGTTTCCATTGTTGTCCACCACCAGAATAGCAATCCACGTCTTCTCGCCAGAGGCTACCGGTACATTTACCGTATAGGTGCCATCGGCTTCCGTCAACACACTTGCATCATAAGCGATGTTTTTCACATCTTGTGAAGCGCCGTTTAGTGTCCCCTCGCTGTACACATCTGGTCCATCTTTTTTCATGACCATAACCTTGCTCACTCCGGTGAGGGAATTAGGCTTGAAGGTCATGTTAAAGCTTCCGCTTTCTGTATCATACTCTCCTCCAGGTGTCTTGGAAAGATCTAGGATAGGGCCGAAGGTCACATAGGCGTTGCCTGCCGCAACGGCCTTGGCAAAGGCTAGTCCGTTTTGCTTGGCGCTGCCCTTGTCCTCACCTACAGCGGCCACTGTTCTGGCCTTACCTGTTGCATAATGCTCAGACTCACCTCTTGCATATTGTCCTTTGTTGGTTACTCCCGGGATCAGCACATCGTGAGTGTCAGATCCGCCTACCAGGTAGTGGGCTTTCTCTACTGGAGTGTCTAGGAACTTTCCGCCATCTTGATATGCGGTCCAGCACTTGCTTGCAGAAATAATGGTGTCTGCATTTTCAGCGTCGCTGGAACAAGCATTAATCTCAATGTTGCTGTACTTGTCACTGTATCCCCCCGGTACTCCATTGGCACCAAAGGCCGCCGAATAAAACAGTCCGTAGCTATACCATGGATGATTCGCCGTCAGCGATGCACCATGGTCGATGGTCTGCTGCAGGAAGGTAGGGAAGGTGGAGAACTGGTTCATCACGTTGTTCTTCTTCTCCGCATCCAAGAAGAAATCATAGGATGTCTCGTTTTGCGGTACCACATTGAAGTGTGCCCACGAGCAAGAAATTTCTTCAGATGGAACGAAGCCCTTGATGCTTCCCGCATAAGGTCCTGTAACCAAATCGTAAGCCTTCTTGTTGTTCACGGTAAAGTCATGGTCTGTAATAAATGC
>JAVWKI010000195.1:0-3198 GCA_036638575.1 Anaerovoracaceae bacterium
GGATTATTGAATATATCTCTCCATCCATTGCCTTGGTTATCGGAATATTTTTGTTTAAGGAACCCTTTGATCTGGTGCAGATGATTTCCTTTGTTATTATTTGGATAGGACTTGGGATATTCACCTATGGAGAGACAATGAGGATAAGAAAAAAATGACAATTTTTAAGGATTTTGAAGGATATAATCGGTTGGATTTTCCCGAAGGGATTGTGCGGGTAACCGCAGGGTTTGGAGGAGAGTCTTTGCTGATTTTGGGGGAGGAAAAAACTGCCCTTTATGATTGTGGCATGGCTTATTGCGGAGCTGGTGGAGAATATAACAGAAGCACTAAATGGCCGCCCCCTAGATTACGTGGTGCTCAGTCATACCCACTATGATCATATTGGTGCCCTTCCTTATGTAAGGAGAGCGTGGCCACAGGTAAAGGTTTACGGTGCCGCCCATGGCAAGGAGGTGCTGTCAAGACCCGGAGCGTTGAAAATGATGACCAACCTTGGGATTGCAGCAGAAGAACAGTATGGTGAGGGAAACCCGGAGAAGGTGTTAACCCAAGGGCTTGCCATAGACTGTATCCTTGGGGAAGGAGATATCCTGTCTTTGGGGAAAACTACCTTGGTGACCCTCGAAGCCAAGGGGCACACCGATTGCAGCCTAGCCTTTGTCCTAGAGCCGGAAGGAATAATGATTTCCAATGAAACTACCGGCGTGCTAGAAGGGGAAGGAAAGATGCATACGGCAATCCTAAAAAGCTTTGAGGATGCTATGGTCACCTTGGAAAAATGTAGGAGCTATGGTGCACGGAGGATTATTTCTCCCCACTATGGAATGGTTCCGGAGGAATATAATGAAGCCTACTGGGCACTATTTGAAAAAGAGGCCCGAGAGGAAAAAGACTTTGTTACCCACTTATGGTGTGCCGGTCTAACTGAGAAGGAACGGCTTGCGGCCTATGTGGAAAAATACTGGGAAGAGGAGCGGATCAAAGAAGTTCCTCGCCAAGCCTTTATCGTTAATGCAAAATGTACACTATATGCAGAGCGGCCCTCTGTTGACGAGTGTAAGAACAAGTAATATAATAGCGACTGTGAAGGGAGAGTTAAGAAAACAAATGAACGAAAAAGTAGATTTTTTGCCGATTTTACTGGCTAGTGATATCAATGTATATAGTATGGGAAGAGCCTTCCACGAGGAATATGGAGTGCGCTCCTTGATGGTGGCAAGAGCTAGGTCTGGCGCGGTGCTGAGCACAAAGATACTAGACTACTGGGAAGAGCCTGAGCTGGATGATCCGGAAGTATTTTTACGGACGATGGACAAAATTTATGAACAATATGGCAAGGACAAAAAACTGATTCTTATTGGTTGTGCTGACCATTATGTTCGCCTTGTAGTAGAAAACAAGGAGAAGCTGAAAGATAAATTCATCTTACCTTATACCGACATTCAAACCTTGGATAATATTGTGCTCAAGGAAACCTTTTATGGGCTATGTGATCAATATGGCCTTGATTATGCGGATACCTTTATTCATACACCTACTACGGGTTATGACTATACACTGACCTTTGATTTCCCTGTGGTGCTTAAGGCCTCCGACAGTGTGAAATATCATAAGCATAAATTTGAAGGCTTCCACAAGGTGTTCTTCATTGATAACCGTGAGGAATTAGATGCAACATTAAAGAAGATTTATGCGGCAGGCTACGATGATCATATGATTATTCAAGACATGATTCCCGGGGAAGATGCTTGTATCTACGACCTCCATGTGTATACCGGAAGGGATCATAAGGTAAAAATGATGAACTTTGGAAACGTGGTACTAGAGGAGCATACCCCTACGGCCATCGGAAACAATGCGGCAACGATCGTAGACTATAACGAAGAAGTCATGGGCAAGATTAAGAATTTCCTTGAAGGAATTGGTTATGAAGGTCTTTGTGACTGCGATCTAAAGTATGATCAACGAGATGGTAAGTACAAGATGCTGGAAATTAATATTCGTCAAGGGCGAAGCCATTATAGAGTAACCGGTGGAGGCGACAATCTTGCGCGCTTCATCGTGGAGGATTATGTTTATCACCATGAAATTCCGGGACCGAAATATGTAAAAGACAAATTCTTCTGGCATTCGGTTCCTTTGGGGGTAGTGTACAAATACGTAAAGGACAAGGAAAAGGTTGCGGAAATCAAAAAATTGGTAAAAGCCGGGAAATCCTGCAATTCCTTATTCTATAATCGGGATATGGCCTTGAAGAGAAGAATCTATCTCACCTTGAGAAATATTAATATGTACAAAAAGTATAAAAAATACTTTTAGACCATGTAAAAAGAAATCGGATTGTGGTACAATTACCGGGAACTAATGTTGAAAGTGGAGAAACTATGATTGAAACAAAAAAATTAGACTGTGGCATTACATTAGTAACAGAGAAAATGCCCAACATGAAGTCGGTTGCCATTGGAATTTGGGTAAAAACAGGGGCAGCCAACGAAGCTCCGGAAATTGCCGGAATTTCTCATTTTATTGAACATATGCTGTTTAAGGGAACCACAACGAGAACGGCCAAGGCTCTTGCCGAAGATGTAGACAAAATTGGTGGTCAGATCAATGCCTTCACCGGCAAAGAAGCAACTTGCTACTACATCAAAACCTTGGAAAGCAATTTGGAAACGTCCATGGATATACTCTTTGATATGTTCAGAGAGTCTCTTTTTGATAAAAAAGAGATGGCACGAGAGAAAAAAGTAATTGCCGAGGAAATGAAGATGATCAAAGATACACCGGATGAGGATGCCCATGATACCATTTGTGAATTGGTCTTCAAAGACAATCCGCTAGGGAAGTCCATTATTGGTACGACTACGACCTTGAAGCGAATTAGTCGGGAAGTGCTGATGGATTACATTGACCAGCAATATACAAAGGACAGCATTGTGGTATCGGTTGCGGGAAATTTCCAAAGTGAACTGGTAGAAGAAATTATCGCCGGACGGTTAGATGGCCTAAAGGAAAAAAAGAATCCGGTAGAATATCCGGAAGAAACCTATGTGCCGTCCTTTAAGGTAAAAGTAAAGGATATTGAGCAGACTCATCTTTGCCTAGCAACCAGAAGCGTAAGCCTTGCAGATCCGCGTTATTATGCCTTCGCCTTGTTAAATAATATTATGGGTGGTTCTATGAGCTCACGATTCT
>JAVWKI010000196.1:0-864 GCA_036638575.1 Anaerovoracaceae bacterium
ATGAAAATTATGATACCTGTGGACAAGAGCGATGAAATCGGAGTAAGAACTGTGATTTCTGAAGGAGAATTGGTCGCTGTAATTGAGGTGCTAAAATCCACCTCTACAGAAATGTCCAACAATTGGAACAGGCGTCATCGGGAGAACATGGAGAAACTGAAAACCGGAAAAGCAACAGAGGTTGCGGAGGTAGTCAGAAACCTCTTGCGCATGGAAAGGGAGAAACATCTTTCTACGGGAGAGAAAAAAATGCTTGCCAACGCCAAGAAAATTTTACAAATTGAGTTAATTCTTGCAGGGGATATGGAACAAAGCGACGCAGAGAAATTAATTTCAGACACAGTATAGCTTCGATATTCGGAGAAGTTTACGGTGAAAACAATAGGGAAAGGGAGAAAACGTCATTGCTTAAGAAACTTTTTAGAATCGCTTTCACGTTTGTGGGAGGTGTTGTAGGATAAGGGATATTTTTACTAACCAAATATGTATTGCAGATAAGTAAAATAGAAATTGAACAGGTGTTGAACCAATGGCAGCTGGCTGTTGCAGCCGCTGTCTTTGTGATCGTCTTTGCGGTGATTTTTTTCAAGCTTACGCCGACCATTAATCGGCAGAGCAAGAAGGTTGCCAATAATATTGAAACGGACCTGCAGCATGTATCAACCAATGAGATTGTGACAGGAACGGCAGGGCTGATTATCGGCCTAATGCTGGCTTTTTTAATCAGCAATGTATATAACTTAATTACGGTGCCCTATTTGCCCGTGATATTGACCATAACCACCTACCTCTTGCTAGGCTATGTAGGTGTGGTCATCGCGACCAAAAAAGGAAAGGAACTGTTAGAGTCAATAAACAGCAACA
>JAVWKI010000196.1:874-3182 GCA_036638575.1 Anaerovoracaceae bacterium
AATTGCTTCTGTAGGAGGCAAGGGCAAGGGAAAGACCAAGGGCGGAGATGCCACCCCCAAAATATTGGATACCAGTGTAATTATTGATGGTAGAATTTCGGACATTATGAAGACCGGATTTTTGGAAGGCAGCATTGTGATTCCGGAATTTGTCTTGGTGGAATTGCGGCATATTGCCGACTCTTCCGATGGACTAAAGAGAAATCGAGGCCGAAGAGGGCTGGATATTTTAAATAAAATTCAAAGTGATTACGGCATAGAAATCTATAACACTACAGGAGAAAAAGCCTTAGAAGAGATTCCTGAGGTGGATGTTAAGCTCCTTAAGCTGGCACAGATGATGAATGGAAAGGTCGTAACCAACGACTTTAATTTAAACAAGGTTGCAGGAATTAAGGGTGTCCCTGTGTTGAACATCAATGAACTAGCCAACACCCTAAAACCGGTAGTCTTACCGGGAGAAGATATGAGTCTGTTCCTCGTCAAGGAGGGAAAAGAAAGCAATCAGGCGGTTGCCTACTTAGATGATGGAACCATGATCGTCGTAGAAGAAGGCAGACGCTATATCGGAAAAACCATTACCGTTACAGTAACAAGTGTTCTGCAAACCTCTGCGGGACGGATGATATTTGGTAAACCAGCAAAGAAACAAGATGTATAAAGGGAAAAAAATCAGTGTGATTATTGCTGCAGCAGGGATGGGAACCCGTCTCGGCAGCAAAATACCAAAACAATTTTTGAACATAGACGGGGAGCCCATGGTTGTGAAAACCATTCGGGCTTTTTGTGCGTGTGAAGAGATTGATGAAATCGTTATTGTTACCAGCTCGCCCTATGATGACTTTTGCCGGGAAGCGTTTCCCCAGGCAAAGGTAGTGCTTGGAGGCAAGGAGCGGCAGGATTCCGTTTACGCCGCACTAAAGGAAACCGGCGAAGACATGGATTATGTTTTGGTTCATGACGGTGCACGGCCCTTTGTTCGCAAGGAAACTATCCTATCCTTAATCAAGGAGACCTTGGCCAATGGAGCAGCAATTTGTACGGTTAGGGTGAAGGATACCATTAGAGAAAAGGATCATACCTTGGATCGAAGTAAGCTTTATGCGGTACAAACCCCACAGGGATTTCGCAGAGAAATTTTGTTGACCGCCTTTGAACAGGCGATGGAAGACGGGGTTTATGGAACCGATGAAGCCTCTTTGGTGGAGCGCCTTGGCATTACCGTTGCTCTTGCGGAAGGGGATTATGGCAATATTAAAATTACAACAAGGGAGGATATGCCGGTGGAACGCAGAGTAGGGACAGGATATGATGTTCATCGATTGACAGAAGGGCGAAAGCTGATTCTCGGTGGTGTAGAGATTCCTTATGAAAAAGGACTACTGGGCCATTCCGATGCGGATGTGCTGGTTCATGCAGCAATGGATGCAATTTTGGGCGCAGCGGCCTTAGGTGATATTGGGAAGCTATTTCCCGACAGCGATGAGAAATACAAAGGAATATCCAGTATAAAATTACTAGAGATTGTTGGAGAAAAAATTAAAAAAGAAGGCTTTTCAATGGGGAATTTAGATGTTACACTAATTGCACAAAAACCTAAAATTTCCCCTTATATAGAAGAAATGGTAAACAATATTGCAAAGGCGTTAGGGATTGAATCCGGGCAAGTAAATGTCAAAGGTACCACAACAGAGGGCCTTGGATTTACCGGAACCGGAGAGGGAATTGCCGCCCAAGCGATTTGCATGTTAAACCGATAAAAACAAAAAATCATAAGAATAAATGAACCGAGATGGAGGAAAACAGAACAATGAAACTTTCAAAGATGCATCTAAAAACTTTACGAGAAGTACCCAATGAGGCAGAAATACCCAGCCATATTTTACTTTTGCGCACAGGCATGATCAGAAAACTGGTTTCTGGCGTTTATGGCTTTATGCCCCTAGGATGGAAGGCCATCAGAAAAATTGAAGACATTGTCAGAGCGGAAATGGATGCTGCAGGTGGACAGGAAATTCACATGTCAGCAGTACAGCCTGCAGAGCTTTGGGAAGAATCTGGCAGATGGTATGCTTACGGACCGGAGCTTTGGAGATTGAAGGATAGAAACGGCAGAGATTTTTGTCTTGGACCGACTCACGAGGAGATTTTTACCGACGTGGTGAGAAACGATGTAAGCTCTTATCGACAGCTTCCGTTGAATCTTTATCAAATTCAAACAAAATATCGAGACGAAGCAAGACCGAGATTCGGACTGATGAGAAGCAGAGAGTTTATTATGAAGGACTCTTATTCTTTTGATAAGGAT
>JAVWKI010000197.1:0-2113 GCA_036638575.1 Anaerovoracaceae bacterium
GCCTAGTCCCGCCCCAACTCATCTCGAATCGCCTCGCCTAGTCCCGCCCCAACTCCAACAGCTGCCATAAAGAAACCGACCTTCCAAAAGTTAGACCAAAAATCTAACAATTTGGAGGTCGGTTTATTTTCTGCCTCTTGATTCGTTTCTTCGTTTATTATTTGACGCCGGAACCATTGAGCACATTTTTGATCTTGTGCTGTACCATTCGCTGGATGGCATCTCTAGCTGGTCCAAGGTACTTTCGTGGATCAAAATCGTCTGGATGTTCGACCAAATGTTTTCGCACTTCTGCAGTCATGGCAAGTCTTAGGTCAGTGTCAATGTTTACCTTACATACTCCGTATTTGACTGCTTCTGTAATCATCTCTTCCGGAACGCCTTGTGCGCCTGGAATATCTCCGCCGTATTCGTTACATTTTTGAACAAATTCAGGAAGCACTGTGGATGCTCCGTGAAGAACAAGCGGTGTATCAGGAATCAACTGGTGAATTTCTTTCAGTCGCTGAAAATCTAAGTAAGGCTCACCTTTAAATTTATAAGCACCATGGCTAGTTCCAATGGCGATGGCGAGGGAATCTACTCCGGTTCTTGCAACGAATTCTGCAGCTTCGGCCGGATCGGTAAAGGTTGCGGAACGTGCGTCCACCTTTACGTCATCTTCGACGCCGGCAAGCTTGCCTAGCTCTGCTTCCACCACAACGCCCTTGCTGTGTGCATAGTCTACAACTTCTTTGGTAATTCGAATGTTTTCTTCGAAAGGATGTTTGCTTCCGTCAATCATCACGGAAGTAAATCCGTCATCAATACATTTTTTGCAAATTTCAAAGTCCTCACCGTGATCTAGATGCAAGCAAATATCTACGCCCGTATCAATAATCGCAGCCTCAACCAGCTTGGTTAAATATGCCGGTTTTGCGTACTTTCTTGCACCTGCGGAAACTTGCAGGATTAGGGGGCTGTTTTCTATTTGTGCAGCTTCTACGATACCTTGGATGATCTCCATGTTGTTCACATTGAAGGCACCGATAGCATAGTCTCCGGTAAGTGCTTTTGCAAACATTTCTTTTGAAGTGATTAAAGCCATAATAAACCTCCGTTATTTATCGTTCTGTTCTGTAGTTACTGATTTGTTTTCGCCACTATAGGCTTCCACCAAGGTTTGGGGATATTCCATAATAGCATTGAAGCGAAAATAAATTACTGCGGCCGCAATTAAAAAAATTACTACTGCCACAACAATATCATTTTTGTTATAAAAAAAATCTTTAAATTTTTCCATATTCATTCTCCTTTGGTTCTAGGAATAATATATCATAAATTCTGCAAATTCTCTAGTAACTGAAGGCATTTTCTACAAAACTTTATGAACAAAAAGGTTGAAAATGTTGTATAATGAAAAGATGATTAAATTAACTATTGAAAAAAACGATGAAAACCAAAGACTTGATCGATTTCTAAAAAAATATTATGGAAAGGCAAGCTTGAGCTTCATCTATAAAATGATTCGAAAAGATGTAAAAATCAACGGAAAACGGGGGAAGGCAGAGACCGTTCTTCATGAGGGAGATCAACTGCAGGTTTACCTTAGTGATGAAGACGGAGAGGCTTTGCGAACGAAGCAAAAAACTTATCGGACCAAGCGGCAGTTTGAAATTGCCTATGAGGATGAGGATTTGCTCATTGTAGAAAAGCCTTTTGGCCTACTTACCCATGGAGATGCGGTAGAAAAGAAGAACACCTTAGCAAATCAGGTTTGTGGTTACTTGATGAGCAAGGGAGAATATTCACCGGGAAGGGAACAAACCTTTGTCCCTGCACCGGTTAATCGCCTTGATAGAAATACAACAGGGCTGGTTATTTTCGGCAAAAATGCGGCAACGGTGAAGGAAATGAATCAAATGATCAGGGAGAGAGGACAGATTCAAAAAAAATACCTAACCATTGTAGCCGGAAATTTGACTAAACCCATAGAACTAAAGGACAAGATGATCAAAGACGAAAACCGCAATGTTGTGGAGATTGTTGGCGCAGATCAAGAGGGAAAGGTAATGGAAACCATTGCTACACCGCTCAAAACCACAGGAGAGTATACCCTAGTAGAGGTAGAACT
>JAVWKI010000197.1:2123-3155 GCA_036638575.1 Anaerovoracaceae bacterium
GTAGAACTGGTTACGGGAAGAACGCACCAAATTCGTGTGCATCTGTCAGAAGCAGGCTTCCCAATTATTGGAGATGTAAAATACGGAAATAAAAAAGTAAACAGCAGGGTAAAACAAAAATACGGATTGGCAACGCAGCTGCTCAATGCCCATACCTTGAGGTTTAACGGAGGAAAACTGGCGGGAACCGTAGTGGAAAGCAAACTTCCGGACAACTTCCTGACCATCAAAAAAGATATTTTCGGCTAGAAACAGGAACATTAAGGAGAAAATCAAATGTCACAGAATGAAAACAGACAGCAGTGGAGAGCGAAATATCGTCCCTACATTGTGGCTGCTGCCCTGGCCTTTGCCCTGACCTTATTGGTCGTTCCCGAAGTGATGGATGGAAAATCCATGGAACCGACCATTGGAGAAGGCAGCATTACCGTTGCAACCAAAAAAAGCTATTCTGAAAAACGTGGAGCACCGGAGTTGGGGCAAGTGGTATTGCTAGAAAAACCTTATTCAAAAAAAATTGCAGAGGATAACCTTGTGGGAAGAGTTGTGGGCTTACCGGGAGAAAAAATCGAAATAAAGGAAGGCCGATTCTATCGTGATGGAGAAGAATATTCTCTAGAGGGAAGCGCCGGAGCACTTGGTGCTGATCTTAGTCTAAAGCTTGGTGCAGAAGAGGTTTTTCTTCTGAGCGACAATTTAGAGGAGCAGCTAGACAGTAGAAACAGCAAGCTTGGCCCAGTCCCGTTGAAAGAAATAAAAGGAAACATAAAATTTATTCTATGGCCTTTTTCAAACTTTGGAGCAGTAAGCAATTAAGGGAAGAATAAAAGAAAAAAGAAAAGTGTTCAATAAAAAGAAGGGATGGAAAGGGAATGACAGAAAACACAAAGCAAAACTTGAAAATGATTGCAAAAGATTTGATTATTGCTGGAGTAATTGCCTTAGGAATTTCAATATTTATTCGGCCCACGTTGGTTCGTGAAACCTCCATGGAGCCTACAGTAGAGCCTAGCGATTACTTGCTGTTAAGCA
>JAVWKI010000198.1:0-1504 GCA_036638575.1 Anaerovoracaceae bacterium
ACCTACCTCCATAGCCTTATTTTACTCCACGGTAGGAGCCTTGTAAACCTTAAGGGAGAATCAAGTGGGGTAAATATGTCGCACGGTCATAAGGAGTTCGTGGTGGGTAGGCTCGTAATAGAAGAATTCGGCTTCTCGTTCTCCCTCCTCAAGAACATAGCGGTAGCGATAATGTCCGCCGGTTTCCTTCATTCGACGAATAATGGTTTCAATATTTGCCTTAGCATAGTAGGCTTCCTTTTCCTCTTGGGAAATATGCAAATCACGGATTCGCTGTGTTGCCAGATCAAAATTCCCCAGTTCAGGAACCGAATGGGTATTTTGACCATCATTGGCAAAAAGCTCAAAGGAACGATCTTCAAGATGCACCAAGCAAATATATTCAAAGCTAGATACGGCGGTAAGATCCAGAAGCTTTTGTAGCTGCAAGCTTTTTAGCCGTTCTGTTCGTTCCTGCTCAATGGGCCGAGCAATAACTACAGCCAAAAGATCTCCACTTCCATTGTTTGGAGAGAAAATCAGCTCTGTTTTCATCCAAAGATAGGCTAAGGATTCTTCTCGCTGCCGTCCTTCGTGGCGAACGTGGTTTTCTCCTCGGCGGTAGGCGGAAAGAAGATTTTCTTTGGAAAAGTCCTGCAGGAAGGAAGCACGATCTTCCGGATGGAAGGTCTGTCCCACAACATCAATGAGTTCCTCAAAGCGCCCAAATTCAGGGATCGTTTTTACTTCGGCATGACGATATTGCATCATGTAGTAACTGTTTTGTGTCAAATTCACAGAGACCACAATAGGAAAGTAGGAGGAGATTGCATTGAGAAGAAGGTTTAGCTCTCCTGCATCAAGCCACTCCGGACGATTTAGGCTTAGGACCCCATGCCTCTGGTAGCGATAATTGTCGTTTTCCATCTTCGGGGTGTAAAAGGCATAGTCACTTTTGCCATTGCGTTTCACCTGATAAAGGGCAGTATCTGCTTGCTGGTAGAGCTGCTTAAAAGAGGCTTGATTTGTAGTGGAACGAACCACACCAAAGCTTCCGCTAATGGAAATTTGATCGTTTTCTCCGATGCGTAGCGCCGTGATCTTTCTAATGAGTGCCTGGATTACGCCATGGAGCTTTGTATCACTGATTGGATCGGTAAGAAAGATCATGAATTCATCTCCCCCTACCCGGCCGATGATATCGGAGGGACGGAAATGCTCTTTGAGGGTATCGGCAAAGGCTTTGATGGCACGATCTCCTTCTCCGTGGCCGAGGTTGTCATTAATCGATTTTAAGTTGTCCATATCCGCAAGGATGAGGATAGCAGAATTTTTGTTGCTTTTTTCCAGAAATTCTTTCACCAAACGTTCGGTGGTTGCCTTGTTATATAGGCCGGTGCTAATACCACTTTGGGAATTTTCCAGTAGGGATAAGGCATCATTTTTTTCTTCATCTATATCCAAATAGGTGATAAATGAACGAACGTTGCCCGTATAAGGATCGGAAAGTAGCTCTACGGATACT
>JAVWKI010000198.1:1514-3131 GCA_036638575.1 Anaerovoracaceae bacterium
GAACGCAATCTTTGGATCGACTACTTTATAAAAACACCAAATTGTTTTTTCCCTAAGAAATGTAAGCCAGAAAATGACGGCGGCCCATTATGTTATAAAAAGCGGCTCTGTCCTGGGGGTGAACAAATTCTTCAATGGCACCTGTGCTCATTTCTCTAAGGTTTTGATCAGAAGGAAGTCGAAGGGCATCAAGCATGGAGCCCTCTTCTCGTTCAATGACCATGCGAGTGAGATCTACCTCATAATACAGCATTGTTTCTTCGGGAATCTTTTGCATTTTTGTG
Source organism: Anaerovoracaceae bacterium (assembly GCA_036638575.1). Taxonomy (GTDB): domain Bacteria; phylum Bacillota; class Clostridia; order Peptostreptococcales; family Anaerovoracaceae; genus JAXGRD01. Next base: position 1,799 of record JAVWKI010000198.1, read on the forward strand.
TTTAGTCGTGCATAGGCAATATCCTTCTCATAACGATCGGTAATGTCCTCAAAGGAAATTACCGCTGAGAGGGGATGATGCTGATCATCGGAAATCACTGTTCCATCAAAACGGTACCAACCCCAATCACTGGACTTGGCTCTCTTGATCTTTAGGTTTTCTTGTACACGGGGTTCTCCGGAAATTAAGCGATGATAAAAGTTCATATAGCTGTTAACGCTTTCTTCGGAAATATGTCCCAGCTGAAGAAGGGTGTCCGGCATATTGGGAATAATCGTATCTACACCAAAAACCTCTGCCGTATGGGGCTGAGTATAGGCGGTTCTTTGGGGGATATCCAATTTGACGATGTGTCGATCTGAATGGGAGGCGACAATTTGAAATAATTCTTGATTTTCACGAATCAGCTCTTGCTCAGATTCTCGCTTCTTTTCTTCGGTGATATCCTCTGTGGAGAGAATTGCCTTTAGTGGAAGGCCTTGGGTATCAAAAATATTGACAAATTCCACATGCTCCCAGCACCATTCTCCATCGACTGTTTGTGCGTAAAGATCCACACTTCCGGAAGGATCTCCATTGAGGAGAGATTGGTAAAAGGAAGTGAAGGTCTCTTGCATTTGTGGCGCGAGGACATCTTGGGGATTGTGTTCTTTTAAGGAGACAATGGTTTCTCCAAATCCATATTTCTGGGCGTAGACCTGAGGCATGGTCAGGGTGTCGGTAAAGAAGTCATAGCGGCAGATCATCTTTCCCATTTGTGCCATAGCAACCCTTGTTTCTTCATTGCTAATGCGTAGCTTTTCTTCGGATTCTCGTAGCTGGGTGATATCTAAGACGACCACATTGATCTTTACGCGGTCTCCTTGTCGCTGGGTTACGGTCCCAAAGCTATTGAGCCAACGAAAACCACCATCCTTGGTGTGAATACGATAGCTACAATCTATAGCGCAGGCTCCATCAAGGAGGTTGTTGATTTTATCTTCTAAGGTGGGCCAATCAGCGGCAAAGATGATCTCTTGCGGTCCTTGGGTGGTAAGCTCCACATACTCGTTTCGCGTACAGCCCATAAGATCGCAAATACCGTCACTAAAATAAAGGGTTTGTATTTCAGAAGAAGAAATTTCATAAATGGCAAACCCTCCCGGTAGTGCATCGGTAAGCTGCTTCAGGTGAGCATAGGTTTCATATTGGTGGGTAACGTCTGTAGCTACACCAAAGACACAAAGAGTACCGTCGGATAGACGGGTAGAGCGAAGGTTATCACTGACTCTGCAAATGCTTCCATCCTTACGGATCATTCGGTACTCCGCTAGGCGGTGTCCGGGAAGTGTTA
>JAVWKI010000199.1:0-1106 GCA_036638575.1 Anaerovoracaceae bacterium
TCAAATAACCAGTACATCAGCTCCGTATGCTCCATCGCCGCAAGCAGCATTTCGCGAGACTTCCGTTGTTTTTTTTCGGCGATTACGGTTTCTGTAATATCAATAACAAATCCGTGAAGCAGAGGAATCTTGCTTCCTTTTTCTATTACTCCAGCACATTTAACATATTTTAGGTCTCCCTTAGCCGAGATAATTCGCATTTCCCAGTCGATTCGTGGTTGCCTCTCCTCCAGGCAGCGTTGACAGTAATCCCCAACCCGCTTTCGATCATCAGGATGAACATAACGAATACAATGATTTTGTATCTGTTCTTCCATTGTTTCCTTTGTATATTCATGGATCTGGTAGTACCGTTCACTTCCATAAATCAAGGTAAAGGTTTCATCTAAAGCTACAGAAAATGCCCCTCCACCAGTAACAATAGCAAGACTTTCTATTGTATCATCAAAATGCTCAACATAATATTGTTTCATCCGTTAATCTCCTTCAGTACCCTAGGCCGTTTATATAGTATTATGAATCAAATTATAGCCCATTTTTGCTAAAAATACAACTAGTTCGGCGGTTAGTTTAGTGCCTAAGCCAATTAAGTTCCGCTTCATAATGTGCAAAAAAGGGCCATAAAAAGCCAATGAACCCGGTCACCTTAGCGACTGGGTCCATTGACATTTATTTTAATCTTTATTGGTCCTTACTTCTCTTGGTTTTCTTGCACCATCTAGGTTTATAGGTAGTTCACTTCATCGTGAATGAAGAGACCTCTCTTTTCTAATTCTTCAAATACATCTTCTGGTTTGAAGGCATATTCCGGAATCAGAAGTCCGGTGTCTAGGGCCTTTCCTTTGGCAATGAGCTGTACTGCTACTGCCATTGGAATTCCAACGTTTCTCGTGTATGCTCTCAGCTTTTCCCAGCCCGGAACGCTGCCGTCACTCTTTGGATGGGTGTGGGTTACGATGTGCTGTACCTTTTTGCCATCCTTTTCTCCGATGGCTTCAATGTGAAGTGCATAGCCGTAAAGCTCGGTTTCTGTTCCTTCCTTGGAATTTAACAGGTACTCTGCTACACAGTCCATAACGCCAACCTCTGCCCCGTTGATGGTAATC
>JAVWKI010000199.1:1116-3021 GCA_036638575.1 Anaerovoracaceae bacterium
TCGGGTCGTTTCTGAGGATTCCCCAATCATAAAGGGCTCTCACCAGCTGCATGTTCTTTTGCGGCCAGGTTCCTCTGGTTTCTACCAGTCGAATGCCCTTATCCTTTAGGGCTTCTGCCAAGGTTATGGTCTCTGAATGTGGAATGATGTATTGAGGATTTGTTCCATAAGGTTCAGGAAGTGCAATATCTCTAGGTCTTGCAAATGGTGGAACCTGGATGAATTTGCCGTCTTCAAACACGGTTCTGCCCGGAAGATTTGGATCATATTCGTAGGTTGTTGTTGCGGTAATTGCCTTGGAAAATGCAAATGGACGATAAGCGCCGTGGCTGACACGAACAACTTCCACTGTATCCATCTGATTGGCCGCATACATGGCCATCATCTGTGTGGTTCCCGGTGTCATTCCAAAGCCCGGTACACAGGTTTTGCCTGCTGCTTTGAATGTGTCTGCATAAGCGTTTTCTTCTCCGAAGCCATTAAGGTTTACTCCATGGCAACCTGCTTCTGCGATACAAGCTGTAGTTAATCCATTTAGTGCGATAGTTGTTCCATCCATAACGATGTCATAGCCTTTAAGCTGTGCAACTAAGCCGTCATGGTCATGTACGTCTACTTTGACAAAGTCAACTCTTGGGTCATCTAGCCAAACGACAACTTCCTTACCGGCTTTTTCATCATAATCGCCGATGGTGATTTTTTCAAAATCAGAAAACTCTACCAAATCCAAAACAGATTCTCTACAAATTCTACCTGCTCCGCCTAAACAAAAAACCTTCATCTTTCTTCCTCCTTATTTTCTTTAACTTCAGTAATTTCTATTACCTTCCTACTTGTTTACAATGTTTTGACTTTTTATTTCCTTTTCTTGACTGTATATTACTATATCATTACAAGTTTGTAAAGTGTTTTTGGTCAATTTTTGACACTATTTTTACAACTTCTTGGTAAACTCTTTACTTTCCTTCCAAAATCTGCTATTTTAATCGTACAAGTTGAGCAATTTATGGTATACTTTTCCCAAGGTAGGCTGAGCCACTCAGCCGTAAACCAGTTAATCAAAGAAAAGGAGTGATGACTTTGTTACCACAAGAACGATATAACGATCTACTGCTACAGCTAAAGGAGCAGAAGATGATCAAGGTTGAAGAAATAATGGCCCGTTATCAAATTTCTATTGAAACCGCTCGGCGAGATCTGACCGCACTGGAGAAGCTTGGCAAGATAAAGAAAATTTATGGCGGCGCTGCCCTCGTTGAAGAAAACCTTTATGAGTCTGCTGCGGATGTGCGGTTAATGGAGCACGAAGAAGAAAAAGTCAGAATTGGAAAGAAGTGTAGCGAGTTTATTCATGATGGGGACGCCATCTTGCTGGAAATTGGTACGACCACCTTGCAAGTAGCAAGGCACATTAAACAGAGAAAGAATTTGACGGTAATTACCAACTCCATCTATATTGTCAACGAGCTCATTGGAACCAACATTGACCTTTATGTCATCGGCGGCAAAATCCGCCACGAAGAAAAAGCCCTATCCGGTGCAATTTCTACTTCGGAAATTGAGAATTTCAATATTTCCAAGGCCATTATCGGTGCCGGTGCAGTTACTGCCCAAAATGGCATTTCCGATTACAATATTGAGGAGGCGCTAATTCGAAAAAAGATCATTGCCCGTGCCAAGGAAACCTATTTGGTGGCCGATCACAGCAAGTTTGGGTTTGATTCCTTAGTCAATGTCTGCCCAATTACCAGCCTGGATCTGATCATTACCGATTCCGGACTTTCGCCGGAAGAAACAGAGGCCTTCCATCGACAAGGAGCGAATTTGATTGTTGTGTAAGTGCAAAACAGTGTCAACCAAAAATGAAAATGTCCCAAAATTTTCAAAACATTAGCACCGATTTTT
>JAVWKI010000200.1:0-3018 GCA_036638575.1 Anaerovoracaceae bacterium
GGGAGCGTTCAATTCGCATAACTTCTCTTTTGAAAATTTTATCATCTGCAAGGGTGAAATCATCCGCACCCGGACAAATCCAACCTCTGCTGCCGCAGATAAAGTATCCATCCGCTTCATAGCATTCATTTTGCAAAAAGGTAATGTTGGGATACATCCGATTTAATTTGGTTATTCCCGTCCACCATAAATCGTGATTCCCTTTTATCATTACTTTGTGTCCAGGCAAGTCGTTTAGCCATTGCAGGTCTGCCTCGGCTTCATCTAATTTTAGTCCCCAGCTAATGTCTCCGGCAACGATTACGGTGTCTTCTGCGCCTACTGTTTCCCTCCATGCCTTTTCCAATCGTTGGCTGTGATTTGCCCATCGATCTCCGAAGATATCCATAGGTTTTTTTATTCGGGGATCCATAGACAGATGTAAATCTCCAATTGCAAAAATGCTCATAAGTGCTCTATTCCTTCTCTTCTTCAACTATACTATCGATTAATTCTTCACTTTTTGTATCCGTTAAGGTTCCTACTTGTTTCAATTTCGAATACATCATTCTGGTTCTGGTTCCCACAAGGGTTTCTAACTCTTGATTTGCTTGATTTAACCGTTCTTGGGTTTTGGCTAGAACTTTTTCAAATTTGCCAAATTCGGTTTTGACCGCAGCAAGGGTGTTCCATACTTCTCCTGAATGTTTTTGAATTGCAAGGGTTTTGAAGCCCATTTGCAAGCTGTTTAACAGGGCAGCCATAGTGGTTGGACCGGCAATGTTGATCTTATATTCTGATTGCAGTTTTTCCACAAGTCCCCTTCGCACAACCTCCGCATAAAGCCCTTCTACAGGCAAAAACATAATGGCAAAATCGGTTGTTTCCGGAGGGGAGACATATTTATCATGAATATCCTTGGCTGCCTTTTTAATTGCGTTCTCCAAATTTCTACCCATAAGCTCAATGGCTGAAACATCTCCCCGATCGTAGGCATCTACCAGGTGGCTATAGGCATCTGCAGGGAATTTTGCATCGATGGGAAGATAGACAAAGCGATCCTCTTCTCCGGGGAGCTTGACTGCAAACTCTACGCGCTGCGTGCTTCCCTTTCTGGTTGCAATATTTTCTTCGTATTGCTCAGGTGAAAGAATTTGCTCCAAAATGGCCCCAAGCTGTATTTCTCCCAAGATTCCTCTGGTCTTTACATTGGAAAGAACCTTTTTCAGATCACCTACGCCGGTGGCAAGGGTTTGCATTTCTCCAAGACCTTTGTGCACCTGCTCTAGTCGTTCGTTGACTAAACGGAAGGATTGACTGATTCGTTCCTCCAAGGTTTTTTGTAATTTTTCATCCACCGTATTCCGCATTTGATCTAGCTGTCTGTGATTATCCTCTTGCAAAGCGGACAGGCGTTTTTCCATGGTCACGCGAATGAGATCCAGCTTCTGTTCGTTTTCCAAGGCGAGATGATTAAATTGGCGAGATAATTCACCTAAGCGTTTATCTTGTGCCTCGGCGGACAACCGTTGGTTGCCTACCAGCAGCTCGGACATGTATTTAATGTTTTCCTGTACGTTTTGTGTGGTTTCTCGTCTAGCTGCAGAGTTGCTGACCAAAAGAAAAATCAATAAAACAATAACAAGGATTAATCCAATAATTAGAATAAATTCCATAGTCCCTCTTTCCTATAGCTTGCTGTGAACAAAGGCGTAAATGTCTTGGGGGGTATCTAGGGGTTGTCCCATATAGCCCTTTGATGAAACCGGATATCTAGCGGTTTTTCCCTTTCTTAGTTCAGCCAAATCGTTGGCAAAAATATAGTCGGTATGGTTTTTTAGACAAAGGTTTTGTGCCACGGTAAACAGTTCTTCTTGGGAGACGTTTTCCAGAAGCTTACAGCCACAAATCAGTGTGTCTGGGAACCACTCACGCAAACGCGCAATGATCTTTGGCGTTAGGGTTAACTTTACCGATAGGTTTTTTTGATAGCTACTGATCTTGGAGCTGTCATCTAGCTTGCAGCGAGGATCCTCCAAAATGGACAAAATATCTGCCGGAGAGGAAAACTTTTCTTTTTGAGCAAAAAGCTCTTCTGCCAAATCCTCCATGAGGAAGGTAAATTGAGCGGCATAATCCCCTACTGCAGCGGCGTGAATCAGTGCATCGTAGTGATTATTTTTGCTTAGCACTTCTATGGCAGATAACATTTCCTCTGTGGTTTCTACCTGAACAATTTCCATTCGTTCATCCTTTGGTAAGGAATGTAGGGTTACAGAATGGTTGAGGACCAAGGTTACATGGTAGCCCCCTTGGTGAAAGGCTTTGCCCAAGTGGACAGAAAGACTGCCCGTGGACATATTGGTGATTTTCATGACTTCATCAATGGGCTCGTTGGTGGGCCCTCCTGTAATGAGTATTCTCTTCATTGGTTATTCCTTCCTATTTCAGTAATACGACGGTCAATCCTTTGTTTCCGTCAACATATCGATTAAACTCTTTGAGCTGAGGACAAACGTCCAAAAATAGCTTCTTTTTTTCTTGCCAAGCTTCTCCGGGAGCAACATCACGAACAATGCCGCGAAGGGAAGGCTCCTTTAGCTTTGCTTTGGCTGCTTTTTTTATGGCACCCCCTTCACCGGTACTGCCATAGCCATGTATTACGATAACGGCCTTATACCCACCCATTTTGGCAGTGGAAAGCTCGTTGGTCAGTCGGCTCATGGCTGTAGCAACAAGGGGCATTCCTCGTTCTAGATTTACTTCTTTTACCTTTACTGCACCCATCAGCGGCCCCCTTTCTCGATTAACTGTTTGATTACTTCCCCTGCAAGGATAAATCCTGCCACTGGCGGAACAAAGGAAATGCTACCGGGCGGCCTGTTTTTGCAGGGCTCCTCCTTGCTATAAAGCACAGGAACATTGCTGATTTGCCGGTTTTTTAATTCCTTACGAATCACTTTGGCCAAAGGGCAAACCGAGGTTTTGCTAATGTCGGTAAGTTCAAATGCGGTAGGATCTAGCTTGTTGCCTGTTCCC
>JAVWKI010000201.1:0-2987 GCA_036638575.1 Anaerovoracaceae bacterium
GAATCGCTTACTTTATGCCAAACAATCATAAGCCAAGCGAAGAAGAATTATGGGGAGATAAATAATAATGAAAGAAAACTATATGCACTTTGATGAACTAAGAGAATTTATTGAAAAAGCTTTGCAAAAAGTAGGGGTTCCTGCAGAAGATTCTACCATTTGTGCCGATGTGCTTCTTGAAGCAGATAAGCACGGGTTTGATTCTCACGGAATGAACCGATTGAAACCAATTTACATCGATCGCATTAATGATGGAATTTTGAATCCAGTAACCCAAGTAGAAATTATCAAGGAAACACCTACCACGGTTGTGGTAGACGGGCATAATGGCATGGGAATGGTAATTGCCAACAAAACCTTGGATCTTTGCATCGAAAAGGCAAAGAAATATGGGATGGCGATGGGCGCAGTGCGAAATTCTACCCACTATGGTTTTGCCGGTTACTATCCTCTTAGATGTGTCAAGGAAGGGCTTATTGGAATTACCGGAACCAATGCAAGGCCTTCCATTGCACCAACCTTTGGTGTAGAAAACATGCTGGGAACCAATCCGCTCACCTTTGGTTTCCCTACGGATGAGGATTTTCCTTTCCTTCTTGACTGTGCAACCTCTGTAACCCAAAGAGGGAAAATCGAATATTATGCACGAAACAATATGGATACCCCAGAAGGCGTTGTAGTAGGTAATGAAGGGAAGTCTCTAACCGACAGCCACGAAATCTTACGCCGCCTTAACGAGGGAACAGCAGCCTTCACGCCCCTTGGCGGAATCGGAGAATCTCTTGGTGGATACAAAGGCTATGGCTATGCCACGGTTGTAGAAATTCTTTCCGCAGCACTATCTGCCGGAAGCTTCCTCAAGGCGCTTTCCGGTTTTGACAAGGAAGGAAACAAAATCCCTTATCCTCTCGGCCACTTCTTTATCGTCATCGATCCGGAAGCATTTTGTGGTCTTGACGAGTTCAAAAAGATTACCGGAGAAATCCTAAGAACCCTTAGAAATTCTCAAAAATCTCCAGGAGAACCGAAAATTTTTACCGCAGGAGAAAAAGAATACAATGTCCTTATGGAACGAAAAGACAAAGGTCTTTACATTAGCGAATCCATCCAAAAAGACATGGATAATTTATTAAAATAAACAAGAACACTTCCCTTGCCGTATCCTTATGCGGCAGGGGATTTTGGTTCACGAAATCCTTGTTAAAGGGGGGCAAAGATGACAACAAGAAAAAAACTGGGCCTTTATCTCCATATTCCTTTTTGCGAAAAGAAATGCAACTACTGTGGCTTTCTTTCTTTTGCACATCTGGGAGAAGAAGCGCGTGCCACTTATATCCACACATTAATGAAAGAAATTCAATCCTATTCCAAGGAATTTGGCAAGAACTATCTTGTAGACAGCATTTTTATTGGGGGCGGTACGCCATCCTTACTTTCGGAAAGGGAAATCACTCAGCTGACCGATTGTTTACATAATAATTTTACAGTAGACTCTTTGGCTGAAATTAGCATAGAAACCAATCCCAACTCCTTGAGCAAATCCAAGCTAAGTGCCTATCGCTCCGCAGGAATCAATAGGCTGAGCCTTGGCGTTCAGTCCTTAAACGATCAGGTGTTATCCACCCTTGGCAGAGTTCACCGCTCAGCGGAGGTTTATGCCGCCTATGACCAGGCGAGAACCCTTGGCTTTGACAATATCAATATGGATTTAATGTTTGGTATTCCCGGACAAACCTTGTCCCTGTGGCAGGAAACCTTGAATCAGGCCATTTCCCTTGCCCCTGAACATCTTTCCTATTACACCTTACAAATTGAGGAAGGAACCCCGTTTTATCGCCAATACAAGAATGAGGAATTGGCCTTTGTTTCAGAAGCCGCCGATCGAGAAATGTATCACTACGCCAATGATCTTCTTTCCCAAAGTGGATATGACCATTATGAGATTTCCAATAGCGCCTTGCCCGGCAAGGCCTGTAGGCACAACCGCAAATACTGGTCTATGGAAGAATATTTGGGCATAGGGATGGGTGCTTCTTCTTATGTAGGGGAAAAACGATGGAAAAACGTAGAAGGCTGGGAAGAATATCTATCCCTGGTTGAATCGGAGGCCTGGCCCATGGACCTAGACAGTTATCATTCCGATACCCCAAAAGACAGTATGGCTATTTTTTGTTTTACTGCCTTACGAACCAAAAAAGGCATTGATTTAGAAGCCTTTAAGCAACGCTATGGCCAAGAATTTTCCTCTGCCTATGGGGAAAAGATGGACTTGCTCGTGGACTACAAAAAAAACGGAGATCTAATCATTGACGGAAATCAGATTGCACTTACCGCAAAGGGAATTGACCGTTCCAATGAAATTATGTCAGAATTAGTTTAAGGAGGATTTCATGGAAAAATATATTATGTCCCTAGATCAGGGTACCACAAGCTCAAGATGTATCCTTTACAACAAGGCTGGAGAAATCGTCAGCGTGGCACAAAAAGAATTTACTCAATTTTATCCAAAATCAGGGTGGGTAGAGCATGATGCTATGGAAATTTGGTCCACACAAATCGGCGTTGCCCAAGAAGCCCTATACAAGATTGATGCAACCGCAGAAAACATTGCAGCCATAGGCATTACCAACCAAAGAGAGACAACCATTGTATGGGAAAAAGCTACCGGTGAGCCTATCTCTCCTGCTATTGTTTGGCAATGTCGGCGCAGTGCACCCTATTGTGACCACTTACGGGCTCAGGGCTTAGAATCCCTGATTAGAGAAAAAACCGGTCTCTTAATTGACAGCTATTTTTCTGCAACTAAGTTAAAATGGATACTGGACAATGTGAAGGGAGCAAGAGAAAAAGCAGAAGCCGGAGAGCTTTGCTTTGGTACGGTTGAGACTTGGTTAATCTTTAAATTAACCGACGGAAAAGTTCACGTAACCGATTATTCTAATGCTTCACGAACCATGCTGTTTAATATTAATACCCTTACCTGGGAT
>JAVWKI010000202.1:0-2938 GCA_036638575.1 Anaerovoracaceae bacterium
TTCCATTAAATTCAAGGCATTTCTTGAACCTATAAGTTTTTCGTGATAAAATCGATTTATTATTATGTTATTTTTTTAATTAACGAATGATGATATGAATTTTATTTAAATATAAGATTACTCACCCTATTTATTTGGCGGACAAAGCAAAATGCTGTACAAGAGCAACTTGCTAAACGCTGCAAGCACACGGAAAGGAAAACTCATGAAACAAGCAAATGTAAAAGCGATAGTATTTATTCTTTTTATCCTTGCCTATCTCCTTTTTGGTATCTTCCTTGTAAACCGCATGACTAAGCAAATGTCCGATGATTACTACCAGCTTATGGGAAGCAAGGCCCTTGACCTTGGGCGAGTAGTTTCAAGAGAGCTGTCTATTAGCGATGCAGACTTTGCAGAGCTGAAATCCATCTCTTACGAAGAAATGTTACAGCATCCGTTATACCTTCAGCTAAAAAACATTTTTTCCGGAGGCCAATTTAGCCGCGAGGTAAAATCCGCCTATCTTTGGTCTATCCTTGAGCCTGAGGAAGCCAAGTATACCGTAGCCGAGGGAGACGAGGATTATTATGATATCAAACCCGGTACACCCTTAGACACCATTTGGCTTCTCGAGGTTGTAGTCAATGATTATGTAGAGGAAGAACTGCTCATGGAGGAAGCACTGCTCCCCAATGAGGAGTTTATCAAGGAAGAAATGGAAGCCTATTATCGCAACGATAAGCATCGCTATACGGTGACCCGTCCTTCTGATTATGAATTATATGAAAATCCAAGAGAGCTTTATGTCTCCGAGTCCGACCAATTCGGGGATGTTATTATTGCCTCTGTTCCCATGTATACTACAGAAAATCATCTTATGGGCTACCTTAATGTGGACATGTTCTATGATGCCTACCAAAACCATATCGCGGAAAACAGAAATAACTTTGCCCTTCTGTTTATTTTGCCTTCCCTTCTGCTTACCTTTGTTTACATTGCCATTTCCATAAAACGTGCCAAACAAAACAAGCTAGAAGTCAGCACCGATCCCATGACCGGTCTTTACAATCGTAGACATTTAGATGATACCCTACCAAAATTTGTAAAAAACGCATCGCTATACAAAGAATATCTTTCTGCAATTATGATCGATGTTGACTGCTTCAAGGCATACAACGATAATTACGGACACAAGGCCGGAGATTCTGTCATCATCAACATCGCTACAGCCATAAGGTCTGCTGTCCACAAAGACTCCGATTGCGTCTACCGATACGGCGGCGAAGAAATTTTAGTTTTACTTCCCAATACCCCTTTGGCCAGTGCAGAACGCATGGCACAAAAAATTCAACAATCAATAAAAGAACTGGGTATCACCCATTCCTTCAGCGGTGTTGAATCCTTTATTACCGTTTCTCAAGGGATATACACCGCCATTCCGGAGTCTAACGATTCCAAGGTCTGCAGCGCCTATATTGAACATGCAGATGCTTCTTTATATGCTGCAAAATCCGCAGGAAGAAATTGCTACAAAATCTATGAAACAGAGTAGCCCTTACTTAAGATCGCAAGCAGCCTTTATTCCATACGCAGATTTTGCATTTGCAACAGCATTGTTTATTGCACGCGCCATAACTTCTGTAGCCAAGGCACCAAGCCCATCGGGTGCAGCCTCTGTTTCTCCTGTAGCCATAACAAATATGGTATCTCCGTCAACGGAAGTATGCACAGGATCAATGGTTTTGGCATAGCCGTTATGGGTTATGCTAGAAAGCTTATTGGCTTGATCCTTGGTCAATTTTGCATTGGTTATAATACAGCCTATTGTTGTATTCCCCGAAAAAACATTTCTTTTTTTCTCAATTTCCTGATACAGAATCTCCCGTGTCCGTGCAAGCTTACCTTGATCCTCAGTAAGTATTCCAGCAATCACTTCCCCGGTATCATAATCAAGAATATCCCCAAGTGCATTTACCGCCACTACCGCAGCGCATTGCACATTGCCAAGCTGCACAGCATAAACACCAATGCCACTTTTCATCATCCGCTCAGTCCCTAAGAACTTGCCTACCGTTGCACCAGTTCCTGCACCAACATTTCCTTGACCGGGCATGTTTATCTCTGCATTTTTACAAGCAGCATAGCCCATGGCTTTGTCTGGGCGGCATTTTGGATCAGCGACAATAAGGTCAAAGAGCGAAGCCCCACAAACAATGGGAACAACTCCTACCCCAACATCAAAACCAATACCCTTTTCTTCCAAATATTCCATCGCGCCATCCCCTGCAGCAAGCCCATAGGCACTACCTCCGGAAAGCATAACACAGTGGATTTGCTGAATCAAATTCACCGGCTTCAACAGTTCAGTTTCCCGAGAAGAAGGTCCACCACCTCTCACATCAACACCTGCCCAAGCACCATTTTCACAAATGATGGCAGTACAACCACTACCACCAACGGCGTTTTGTGCATGACCGACTTTTATCCCTTTTATCTCCGATATTTTGATTTCTTTCATTCTTGGCTCCTCTTCTTTGTCTTTTCCCTATAGTATATCACCCCCTATCCTAGCGAGCAAATGCTCCGAAGCAATCAGTACGCTTTTTTCCTATGACAAAATACATTTTGCTTCCTTGAATGCGGTTGCTTTTCATGATAAAATCAACTTAACAATTTAGATTATATATGTAGAAATTCAAAGTAAAAACATTAGCCTACTCCCATGATTTATGGATATGGATATTTCTTTTGTTCAACCCAAAAAAGTCCATACAAGAAAGGATAACTAATGAAACGGATAAAGCCAAAAGCCATACTATTTATTTTCTTTATTCTTGCATACCTTCTTTTTGGTGCCTTTTTGGTAAACCGTATGACGAAGCAAATGTCAGACGATTATTATCAACTCATGGGAACCAAGGCCCTTGATCTTGCCCGAGTTGCTTCCAAGCAATTG
>JAVWKI010000203.1:0-2914 GCA_036638575.1 Anaerovoracaceae bacterium
AGCTACCAAAAACTACACCTACAGGAACGCCCCCCTGCATCAGCGGTACCGCTTGAATAAACCGCACCTTATTGTTTAGCTTATCCTGCTCAATTCGCTCAATAATATTTTTTCCTGCCATGGCTTCCTGAAAATAGCTTCTATCTCCTACAAAAATTTCTTCTCCTGTATTCAACCGTCCATTTCCCGTCCCATCTAAAACGGCAATATGGAGAAACAAGGAGTTTTCCACAATGGCATCCATTCCGTTTTGAACGCGAACCGGATCCATCTCTCCCTCCCCAGTCAAAACAGTTGCAAAGGTTTCCAGCAAAATATATTGCCCTTGTAATCTTACCTGCAAGGTCTTCGCTTGCTCATTGGCAATATCCGATAATTCTTTGTCTGTTCGCTGCTTTGCATCCGCAGCTGCACCTTGCTGATAATAGACCACACTAAATGCAGTTATCACCGCAAAAATCAACAAGATAACAATAAATTTACCTTTATTCCTTTTTTCCATTTTCCTTCTCTTCTTACTTCTTCAATGCGCGTAATTTCCTCTGGCCTTCTTTTGTCCTTATTGGTTTTTGGCGGCCTCAATGACGTGCTTCATCAGCAGGCTTGCCGTAACGGTTCCTACTCCTCCCGGTACGGGCGTGATTTTTGCAACCTTGTCCATTGCTTCCTCCGTGTCCACATCACCGCAAAGGTTTCCTGCTTCATCCACGTTGATTCCCACGTCAATAATCACCTGATCCTTGTGGAAATACTCTGCACCTACAGATCGGCCTCTGCCCATTGCCGCAATGAGAATATCCGCATCCTTGGCCAAGGCCTCCGGATTTTGCGTCTTTGAATGGCAAAGGGTTACGGTTGCATTCTTTGCCATAAGCATCATGGCTACCGGCTTTCCAATAACCAAGCTTCGTCCCAAAACTACAGCCTTTTTCCCTTCAAGGGCGATTCCATAATGGTCCAAAATTTCCATGCAGGCCTCCGCCGTGCAAGGAGGAAATCCAAGGGCACGATGACTGTAAACCCCCGCCATGGATCCATCGGTAATTCCATCTACATCCTTGGCCGGATCTAAGGTCATACGAATTTCCTCTTCATCCAAATGTCCCGGCAGGGGACGAAAAATCAAGGCGCCATGAATATCCTTGCGTCCATTAATTTCTACCATGGCCTCCATTAGTTCCTCTTGAGAAACCTCCTGAGGGAAAACATAGGACAGGGTGGTTACCCCCACTGCCTCTGCTCTCTTTTTTGCCCCTCGTTCATAGGCCAAATCTCCCGGATTTTCTCCCACCCGAACCAGCGCCAAGGTCGGCGTTACTCCGGCCGAGATCAGTGTTTTCACTTCTGCTGCAAGGCGCTGATTTAAGGCCTCTACAACATCTTTCCCCTTTAGTAATTCTGTCATCCTTATAACCTTTCTCTCACCCCGCAAAAGATTTCCTCTGCCAGTCCGGTATATTTAGCAAGGAGGTCTTCCGCCTCTTCTTCAATTTTTTTTGCATAGTCTCTATCCTGCATGGCTCCGGTGTTAATAAACACGTTTAAGCTGGCACCCTGTAAGGCTGCCTTGCAAAAAATTACGCCAACCCCTGCATCTGAAAGAGCCAGTAGGCTTCCTTTTTCTGCAAATTCCTGCTGCAACAAAATCGCCTTGGCACAAACCTGCATAATCTTTAGGGGGACAAGACAAGCCTCCCGTAAGCAAGCTTCCATCACCTCTGCCTTTTGGGCCTGCTGCTCCGGTGTTTCCTTTGGCAAACCGTATGCCTTGGCAAGGGGAGCAAAAACTCGTGCATCCTCATCAATGAGAAATAGCAGTTCCTCTTGCAGTGCAGTGGCCTCCGCTTTTAGACGAATAATGTCCTCCTCCACCGCTGCATACTTCTTTTTGCCTAGGGTAAGAGAGCCTACCATATTGCCCAGGGCCATTCCGATGCTACCTACCAAGGCAGATGCACCGCCACCTCCCGGCACAGGGTCCTTGCTTGCCAGACCCTGTAGGAAGGTTTCCATTGTTAATTCTCTAAACGCCATACCCGCCTCCTTAGAACAAGCCTGAAATTTTACCGGTATTGTCTACATCAATTCGCTCTGCGGCAGGAACCTTTGGCAAGCCCGGCATAGTCATAATATCTCCCGTAAGGGCAACGATGAACCCTGCTCCTGCGGAAACCTTTAGGTTTCTGATGGTTAGGGTAAAGCCTCTTGGTGCACCCAGTAGCTTTGGATCATCAGAAAAACTGTACTGTGTCTTGGCCATACAAATTGGCAATTCCCCAAAGCCAAGGGCAGTTAATTGTTCCATTTGCTTTCTCGCTGCCGGAAGAAGGGTAATCCCCTCTGCATGATAAACTTTTTGGGCTATGGCCTCTATTTTTTCTTCAATCGTACCCTCTAAGCTATAGCTGTAGGTAAAGTCATTTGGCTGTTCACAAAGACGAACCACTTCCTCTGCAAGTGCCTTGCCGCCTTCTCCGCCCTTGGCCCAAACCTCAGAAAGGGCTACGTTTACGCCTAACTCCTTACACTTGGCTTCAACCAAATCCAGCTCTGCCTTTGTATCTGTTGGGAAGGCATTAATGGCCACAACTGCCGGTAGCTTATACACCTGGGTCATGTTTTCCACATGCTGCAATAAATTTGGAAGACCTGCTGCCAAGGCTTCTAGGTTTTCTTGGTTCAACTCTGCTTTGGCCACGCCGCCGTGGTGCTTTAGCGCCCGAACGGTAGCAACGACAACAACTGCAGAAGGCTTTAGTCCTGCCATACGGCACTTAATATCCAGGAACTTCTCTGCACCTAAATCTCCTCCAAAGCCGGCTTCTGTTACAACATAATCCGCCATTTTTAGCGCCATTCTGGTTGCCATAATGGAGTTTCAGCCGTGGGCAATATTGGCAAAGGGTCCACCATG
>JAVWKI010000204.1:0-2914 GCA_036638575.1 Anaerovoracaceae bacterium
AAAAGGTGCGGTTCTTTGCGGAAGAGCCTTTGAAAAATTAGGCTATGAGGTTTGCCCTAAACCTACCGATACCCGAAGTGATATTATTGAAGCAGTCAAGCTAGGCAGCCCGGAAGCAGTTGTTGCCTTCTGCCAAGGAATACAAGCCGCTGCACCAATTGATGCGCACGTTACGCCACTTCCTTGGGATATGCCAGGCTATGAGGACCAGGTGGTTATGGCTGCCGGTGCCTTCATCCAAGGATCTTCCATTGAGCTTAGTGCCGATGCACCAATCAGAGCACCCTATATTGTTTACTTCCAAGGTGGCTTAACCTTTGAACACTCTCGATTTGGCGTAATCAAGGCGCTACAGGCCCTCTATGAAAAACAGTTAATCACACTGTAATTTATAGAGTTTAACCACAATAAAACTATCTTTTATGTTATAATAGATTCTAAACCAAAGAAAACGCAAAGGATGTATTGTATGGATAAAGAAAGAAAAGATAAGCTAGGAAAAAAAGTAAAATTATTTACAACCATATTAAAGTTCGCCTTGCTCATTGGCATCTTAATCGGATTGCCACTGTATATTTACTTTTTTAAGCACGACTGGATTACCAACATGTCCAGCTTAGAAAATGTACGACACTTTTTCGAGCAATATAAGCAAGAAAGCATCCCCATATACATCGTTGCACAGGTGATACAAATTGTCATTTGCATCATTCCGGGACAATGGCTACAGCTGGCGTCAGGCTTCATGCATGGATTTTGGCTGGGTTACTTGCTCTCCATTATCGGTGCCATAATCGGCACTGTATTGACCTACTACTTGGCCAAATTACTTGGAAGAGATGCAATGCACCTGATTTTCGGAGAAAAAAAGGTCAATGATTTTATGGAAAAGCTCAACAGCAAAAAGGCGCTAATCATTGTCTTCTTGATCTTTCTTATCCCCGGTGTACCAAAGGATCTTTGCAATTATGCCGCAGGGCTTTCCGATATGAAGTTGAAAACCTTCCTTTTGGTTTCTCTCGTCGGAAGATCTCCCGGAATGATGGGGAGCTTGCTCATTGGAAAACAGCTAAAGCTAGGAGGCTATACCTGGGCAATCGGCATTGCTGTGGTTGCAATCCTACTATTTATCCTCGGCATCATCTATAGAAAAAAAATCATGCGTTGGTTTGACAAAGCTTATGACAAGCTGATGTAATGATATAAATTCCTAACACAAAGAGAGACCGCAGCTTTACCTCTGCGGTTTTTCTTTACGCTAAATTTCTCATTCCTCTAGCTTTTTTCTAATTTCACATTTTTAAAACATTATCACCGGTTTTTCGGTGCTTTTTCTAAGGGGGTAAGTATTATTAAGGTAATCCGCTGCCACTGGCTGGTCTTGATTGAAAAAAGAAAGAACATTTGTTCTTGACTTTTTGCGAACATTTGTTTATGATATACCTATGAAAGAACAAAAGTTCGCAGAGGAGGGAACACCATGATGACAATCACCATGCCACGAAAGAAATATTTATTAAAATCCAAACTACGATTCAGCGTTTTTATCACTGTATTGGTTCTGTTTATCGCTATGGGACTTTGGGTGCTGCTAGATAGTCAAGGTGCAGTCACAGCGGATACACAAGAATACATCCAAGTGCAGATTGCCGATGGAGATACATTATGGCAGCTTGCCAAGGATTACATGCCCAAAGAACTAGATGCAAGAGAAGCAGTATACATTATTTCTAATACCAATGATTTGACCAGTGCAGAAATTTCACCAGGGCAGATTATAAGAATACCAAAGTACAACATTTAAATTGGTTCAGAACTAGAGTCGGAACCAAAACTAGAAATTGTAATCCAATTAGAAATCGTGAAACACTTGAATCAAATCCAGTAAATCCAGTAAATCTAGCAAATAAAGAAATAAACTCCAGAATCAAATCTAGAAATTCTAAAACACAAAGTTTAATCCAAAAAACAAATGAATTTCACCATCTATATATACCTAAATTAAATAAAAACCGCTTAAAACGCAAATTAGAGCCTCATTGCCCAAATCGTTGAAAAATCAACAGTTTGGGCCTAGTTGGTGTGTGGTTTCTCACTTTTGGTACTAAACTATTCCTAAAATTGTCATTTTAAGAATAGTTGAACGGGTCTATCTCCCCCTAGGTCACAATAACGATTTTTCCTGCCATCCTACAACGTAACGATAGCTTTTCAAACAGACTCTGTTAGGAATATATTTTTAATCAACCATTTTTTATTAACGCAGTTTTGCTGCCACCAAGGATAAGCCCTTTAACAATATAGCCGCATAAATGAATATAAAAAAGCAGGCATTTCTGCCTGCTTATCTTCTTTATCGTCTTATAGCGATGATAAATATCCTTGCATGATCAATACCGCCGCTTGTTTATCAATGACTTCTTTACGCTTGCTTCTGCGTACATCGCCTTCAATCAAAACACGTTCTGCCATGACCGTTGTTAATCGCTCATCTTGAAAAACCACGGCAATATCTTTCATTCCGGTGCTTTTCATCTTGTTTTCCAGCATGGTCCTAAATTCATAAACTTTTTCTGTTTGTGGACTGTCTGTTCC
This sequence comes from Anaerovoracaceae bacterium, assembly GCA_036638575.1. Lineage (GTDB taxonomy): Bacteria > Bacillota > Clostridia > Peptostreptococcales > Anaerovoracaceae > JAXGRD01. The sequence goes on from JAVWKI010000204.1 coordinate 2,596, forward strand.
ATCAAGCCGTTTGGGTAGTCCGATTACAATGGTATCGCAATCATATTCTTTTACATAATCCAGTACCTTTGTCGTATCTTTTCGAATTCCTACACGTTCTATGGTGGTAACACCCTGCGCGGTAATCTGCAAAGCATCACTTACTGCAACACCAATGGTTTTGTCTCCCACATCTAACGCAATCTTTCTCTTCATCTTTTCCTGTTTCCTTCCCTTGTATTTATCTTGCCGACAAAAAAATTAAGCGAGTAGCTATACACCCCCGCTTAACTTCATTATTTACCTAAGTAACTTTTTACCAATTCTTCGGCCAAATCAT
>JAVWKI010000205.1:0-2859 GCA_036638575.1 Anaerovoracaceae bacterium
TTTCTATGAATGGGGCAAATTCCTTGCTGATGAATCCCTTCATAATGAGCCTTTGTTCCATAGCCCTTGTTCTGCTCAAAGGCATAGCCGGGATACTGTTCTCCATACTTCACCATCATCCCATCTCGGGTTACCTTGGCAAGAATTGATGCTGCCGCAATGGCTAAGCTCTTGCTGTCTCCCTTAACAATGGCAGTCTGAGGAAGCGTAAGATCCTTTAGGGTAATGGCATCGAAGAGAACGTGCTGCCCGTCTTCTCCTTTAGCCGTTCATTTGCCTTAGCTACCGCCACCGCCATGGCACCCTTTGTTGCCTCCAAAATATTCACCTTGTCGATCATCTCTTCACTTGCCTTGCCCAGTCCATAGGCAATGGCGTTTTCCTTGATAATATGGGCCAGCTCCTCCCTCTTTTTTTGACTAAGCTTTTTGGAATCATCAATGCCCACAACCGCAAAATCTCGAGGTAAAATTACGCAGGCAGCCACAACAGGACCTGCCAGTGGGCCTCTGCCCACCTCATCTACACCGGCAATAAAGGGTGCATCTCCACAAAGCTCCTGCTCAAAGGCCTTCATCCCTGCCAATTTTTCCTTGAGCATTTGTTCTCGCTCTGCTTTTTTCATCCCTTTTCTCCTTCTACTTTTTCTAAGGTGATTTTTCCGATTAAGCCGCCGCGGAACTCATCCAAAACCGCTCTTGCTGTCCGCTCATAGTCAATCTTTTTGCCCGGTCGAATAAATCCGCGCTTCATGGCTATGGCCTCCATGGTCTCTAGAGGAGTTTCCTGAATTTCTTCAAGCTTGTACCGCACCAATAGATCCTGTGGGTATTCTCTTTGCAATACCCCGATTAGCTCTAGGGCCAAATCTGCCGAATCCATAATTTCATCTTTAATCGCTCCGCAAAAAGCTAAATTTAAGCCAACCTGCGGATCTTCAAACTTAGGCCACAAAATTCCCGGCGTGTCCAAAAGCTGCATGCCATTGGAAAGGGTCAACCACTGTTTTCCCTTAGTCACTCCCGGCCGATCTCCGGTCTTGGTGCTTTTCTTTCCGGTCATTCGATTGATAAAGGAGGACTTGCCTACGTTGGGTACGCCTACCACCATCATACGAAAAGGCTTATCCGCCTTATTGCCTTGTCTTTGGTCCTTTAATTCTTCTAGGGTTCTGACCAGTTTTTTTACCCCATCTCCCAACATGGAATTTAGGATAACCGCCCGGCTCCCCTGGGCTTCAAAGGCCCTTGCCCAGGCCTCTGTCTGTGCTTTGTCCGCCAAATCGCTTTTGTTCAGGGCAATAATCCGGGGTTTCCCGTTGACCAGTTCAGAAATGATAGGATTTCTGCTGGCCAGCGGAATCCTCGCATCCACCAGTTCCAAAACCACATCCACCAGTTTTAAATTTTCGGCAATCAGTTCTCTGGTTTTTTTCATATGCCCCGGGTACCAGTTAATATTCTCTATCATAATTCTACCTCTTCCTTTGTTCCCTAACTAAACCAAAAAAAGGAACCAATAGGCTCCCTTTTTGATGATTATTTTCTTGCTTGCGTGTATGCCTTAGCCTTCAGGATTAACCTTTGCTTTAATTCTTGCAGACTTACCAGTTCTCTCACGCATGTAGTTAAGTTTCGCTCTTCTTACTGCTCCCCGTCTAACCACTTCGATCTTGTCGATCTTTGGTGAGTGTAATGGGAAGGTCTTTTCTACGCCTACGCCAGAAGCAATTCTTCTTACTGTGAAGGTTGCATTTACTCCGCCGTGCTGTTTCTTTAATACAAATCCTTCAAAAAGCTGGATTCTTTCTCTTGTTCCTTCTACGATCTTAATATGTACCTTTACTGTGTCTCCTACATTGAATGCCGGAATATCACTTTTTTTGTACTCTTCTGTGATCTGATCTAAAATATTCATTGGTATTCCTCCTTACCTCATAGACGTTCTTGGCACCGCTTATTCTGCCCCAGAGGACCGCCCGTACTAACCTTGATAGAGTACCACACTTTCTCCACAAAATCAAGGATTTTTTTCATTTCTTCCCGGAATACGCCCTTAGGCTCTTGGATGGGTTTTGTCGTAAACGTCCTTGATTCGATTTTTGCTTGCGGTAAGATAAATTTGCGTTGTTGCAAGGTCTTCATGGCCCAATAGTTCTTGGAGAGATTTTAGATCCGCTCCGTTTTGAATCATGTGCACCGCAAAAGAATTTCGCAAAATATGGGGGCTGATCTTTTCCTCCAGTCCCACCTGTCTGCCATATTCTCGCAAAATCTTCCACAGCCCTTGGCGAGTCATTTGTTCTCCCCGGTAATTAACAAAAAGTGCCGTTTCCTCTTGTTTTTCTTTGATCAACATGCTTCGGCTATTTTCTAGATAGGCTTCCATAGCCTCCTTGGCCGGACCGCCGATAGGCACAATCCTTGCCTTTCCCGCATCTCCCGGGCAGGTAAAAAATCCGATTCTCAGGTTCACGTCTTCCACGTGGGCAAGCACCAGCTCATTGACCCGAATTCCTGTGGCATAGAGCAGTTCCAAAATCGCCCGATCTCGTCTACCCTTGACTGTGTCTCCCGGTGCCCCAAGAAGCAGCTCTACTTCTTCAATGCTCAGGTATTCCACTGTCTTTCGTTCGGTTTTTGGCGCCTTAATATTCTCTACCGGATTAGAGAAAACCAGCCCCTTGCTGATCAGGAATTTATAAAACAAGCGAATGGAGGCCAGCTTCCGATTGATGGTGGCCGCACTGCGCCCTTCCCGCTTTAGGCTGAGCAAATAAGCCACCACATCGGTATTGCTTACCTCTGCCAAATCCTCCTTCTTTCGTTCCCGGTTAAAAACCAAAAACCCTTCCAGATC
>JAVWKI010000206.1:0-2851 GCA_036638575.1 Anaerovoracaceae bacterium
GATGGAGAAAAAAAGCCTTGCATATGGAATATTTTAAAAAATCGGTATGGGTATTTTTGCTGCTTAGCATAGCAAATTCTTTAGTCAAGCTAGTAAATCCCATTCGAGAAGCCACCTGGGGGAAGATCTTTGGGACGGACTTCCCCAAACATGATTTCTTGATAGAAATCTTTCAAAACTCATTTGCTTTGCACATTACCATATTTGACCTTTTGGTTTCGTGGATTTTGATGGGAATACTGGCCTATGGAACTTGGCAAGTTGCCGGCCGTAAAAAGATATTTAAAGCGTTTTAGGAGGGAAAAATGATTTACGTACATTTAGCAACAGGATTTGAAGAAGTAGAAGCAACGACCATTGTAGATATTTTACGCAGAGGTGGTGCACAGGTGCAGCTAGTTTCTATTCAAGAAGAAAAAGCAGTTACCGGTGCCCATGGAATGGTGCTTCAGGCGGATATTACCTTTGAAGAGGCAGATTATTCTACCTGCGAAATGATTGTTCTTCCCGGTGGACTTCCGGGGACCTATCACCTACAAGATCATGTAGGCTTGACAGAACAAATCAAAAGCTTTGCCGCACAAGAAAAATGGATTGCCGCCATGTGTGCTGCACCGATGATCTTTGGCGCCTTAGGCTTACTGGAAGGCAAGGAAGCAACGATTTATCCGGGAATGGAAAAGGAATTGGTTGGTGCCATTGCGGTAACCACACCAGTAGCGATTTCCGGCAAGGTGATTACTTCCCAGGCACCGGGAACTGCCATGCTGTTTGCACTAGCACTGCTTGGTGCAGTAGCAGGAGAAGCAGTGATGGAAGAGGTAAGAGAAGGGTTGAAAATGCAATGAAGCAGAGCGTAGACTACCACCTTCATACCTACTATTCCGATGGAAAGGACTCTCCTACCGACGTGGTAAAGTGGGCAAAAGAGCAAGGCCTAGATACCATCGCCATTACCGACCATGATGGTGTGGGCGGTATAATGGAAGCGACCATTGCAGGAAAAGCCTTAGATATTACGGTGGTTCCTGGAATTGAGCTTTCCACCTTGGCAGAAGAAGGTATGGGCCTGCACATTTTGGGCTACCATATTGATCCGGACAATCAGGCACTACTAGATTCCTGCCAAGAGATTAAGCAGCTAAGACAAGAACGAAATGAGAAGTATTTGGCGGCATTGGCAGAGGAAGGCTATCCCTTAACCTTAGCGGAGCTGACCTTTAGAAAAGGGCAGGATTTCATCGGAAAACCCATGATTGCAAGGGCAATGGTAAACAAAGGCTATATTCAAGAAACCGGAGATGCTTTTTCGGGAATTTTTGCCACAGAGAAGCTACGGGCCATTAAGAAAAAGAAAATTAGCGAAAAAGAAGCCATCAAGCTTATCTTAGATGCTGGTGGGATTCCGGTGCTTGCACACCCGGCCTTGATTCGTGGACTGGGGCAGCGAGAAACAGCGGAGTTTTATGCACATCTGGACTGTTTGTTAGGAAGATTGAAGAAGCTGGGCCTAAAGGGAATCGAATGTTATTACCCTCAGCATAGCGAGGAAGAACAATTGGCCTTTGTCCACCTTGCGGAAAAATATCACCTACACATTACTACCGGTTCGGATTATCACGGGGAAGGCGTTCACAAGTAGGTTTGAATATTGATATTCAGGGCATAATCATATATAATGTTTAGGCAGGTTTAGCGAAAGCCTGCCTATATTTGTAATATGAACCCGGCAAGGCCGGAAAAATTAGGTTAAGGAGAGAAAATGGCGTTTTTCAAAACAACAAGGGAAGACATAAAAGCGGTAAAGGAGAGGGATCCGGCGGCAAGGACGGGTCTTGAGGTATTACTTTGTTGCCCGGGAGTATGGGCAAGAATGTGGCACATTCCCGCTCACTGGCTTTACTGTCATAATGTAAAGCTTCTTGCCAGAATCATTTCCCAATGGACCAGGTGGATTACGGGAATAGAAATTCATCCGGGAGCAAAAATTGGAAAACGATGTATGATAGACCATGGAATGGGCGTAGTCATTGGAGAAACCACAGAAATCGGAGATGACGTAACCATCTACCAAGGGGTTACCTTAGGCGGAACGGGAAAAGACAAAGGGAAGCGACATCCCACCATTGGAAATCGAGTGGTTATCAGCTCCGGTGCTAAGGTTTTGGGCCCATTTAAAGTGGGAGACGATGTAAAAATCGGCGCAGGTTCCGTTGTCTTAAAGGAGGTTCCGCCGGGATGTACCGTTGTGGGTATACCGGGAACGATTGTCAGAGGAAAGAAACGAACCACCGACGATATGGACGTTGCAACCATGCCCGATCCAATTGCAGTGGAAATGGAATGCTTGCGTAGACGAATTGTCAGCCTTGAAAATAAATTAAAAGAAAATGAGAATAACGGAGGAACGAAATGAAAGTATACAATACATTAACAAGAAAAAAAGAAGAGTTTGTGCCTATTCATGAGGGCGAGGTAAACATGTATGTTTGCGGACCTACCGTGTATAACTTTTTCCATATTGGGAATGCAAGACCTTTTGTTGTCTTTGATACCATGAGAAAATACCTTGAATATCGAGGCAACAAGGTGAACTTTGTACAAAACTTTACCGATGTAGACGATAAAATTATTCGTACAGCAAAAGAGTTGGATTTAAGTGCTCAAGAAGTAGCTGATAAATTTATTGAAGCCTATCATGAAGATACACAGGCGTTAGGAGTAGAAAAAGCCACACATCACCCACGTGTAATGGAAAACATGCCCGAAATTGTTGATTTTATAGCAGTACTGATCAATAAAGGGTATGCTTATGAAGCAGAAGGCGATGTTTATTACCGTACGAGAAAAT